>JBFRWR010000237.1:0-3227 GCA_051439685.1 Trichodesmium sp. | reverse complement strand
GGTGGCATTCCATGAGCTGCATCTCCCGCCAAGACAACCCGCCCCATATTCCATTTTGGCTGGTTTGAAGTAGGAACAGCAGCGGGGTGAATATAATACGGACGTTGTATCATCTCTTCTGGGGAGGATAAAGCTACCAACTGCTGAATCATCTCTGGAAAGTTAGCTTTTTTTAACTCCAACACAGCAAGATCGATTAACTCTTTTCCTGACTTTCCTGCCAATAATTCTAAAGGTAAAGGTGTGTGGATTAGATATCCATATTGACCAGACTGACGGGAAAATAATATCATTCTGGTGGTTTCATTTTCTGTAGAATTTTCCGCTATTTGCTGATTGAAAATTGTTACTACTCGCGAACCTTGAATAAACTGTTTCTGGATTTCTTGTGAAAGTGCTTCTGGAATATCATATACTCCCCCACTGCCAATTGCTGCCACACCAGAATATTCTGGTTTGCTGTATACATTGTATGGAGTGTCTTTGTAGATTACTTGACGCACGGTAGAGTTAATTCCATCTGCTGCAATTAATAGTTTAGCCCGGATAGATGTGATTTCTGAATTAGGTAATGGCGATGAACTTACAGTGCTAGTTTGATCGTCTTGTTTTTGATTTTCCCAATGAGCATAGGGATTAGCTTCTGTTCCCAGATTAGAAACAAAATCTGCTCGAACACATTTCAATTCTGGTTCGGCAACTACGTTGACACAACGATGGTTAGCTTTGACAATTTCCTCTGGTAACAACTTCCTCAGTTGAGTCTGTAGATCGTACCAAGATATTGACAATCTCCCCTCCCCATACTTCTGAAAAAAATCATCGTACCCTACAGAAAATGAATGGATTTTTTTGCCGTTGATATTTCTGGTCGTCCATTCTGAAGCAGGCTGATTTTTTTCTGCCTTTGTTTCCTGGCTTGCTTGTGTTGGGCTATTAAACTTATTACCAGTTTCTTTGATATTTTCGTATGCTTGGGTATGAGTATATTTAAGTGCTTTCAAGCCATTGGGTAAAAGATCGACACCCTGACCTACTTTACGAAAGGCACGAGTTTGGTCGAGGACAATAATATTTTCGATTCCACGTTGACGTAAACCGAGGGCGGTTGCTAATCCCACTGGACCTGCACCAACGATCGCTACATCATAGTCAATTTTTGGACTGGAGTTTTCTGGTTTCATAAAATGATGTTGATAATTACTAAAAATATTGTACAATAGTTCTAAGAGTTATCGTTACAATAATGTTTCCATAATTTCTGCAATATTACGACCGTAGAGTTTGTCAGCATACTCCCGCTGCTGCCCTTCTGAAAGGGTTATTATGCTTAAACTTGCTTGTTGAACGCGCTCCAAAATTGGGCAACGCAAATATTTATATTTATTAAAAGCTGCTTCGATCGCTGTCATATCATCCCACTGATTTTGCTGCTTAAGATCGCCAATTAATGTTGCGATCGCAGCAGCATCTTCAAAACCTTGATTAGCACCTTGACCCGCAAGAGGTGGCATTCCGTGGGCAGCATCTCCCACCAATACAACTCGTCCCATGTTCCACTTGAGCTTGTCTTGAGTATTCACAGTTACGGGATGAATATAAAAAGGGCGTTGTACCGTCTGCTCTGGAGAGGATAAAGCCACAAACTGCTGAATCACCTCTGGAAAGTTAGCCTTTTTCAACTCCAAAACTACAGTATCAATTAACTCTTTTCCTGACTTCCCTGCCAACAACTCTAAAGCCAAACCTGCATCAATTATATATTTAAACTTACCAGGTGCTTGAGAAAATATAACCATTTTCATTTGGGGAATTTGATTTTCTGTAGAATTTTCCAAGGCTGGGTCATTATAAATTACTACCGCTGTGGCACCATCAAGAAACCGACCTTCAATTTGGTCTAAAAGAGCTTCTGGAAGTTCCTTAACTTCATCACAACAGATACCAGAAAAACCAGAATATTCAGGTTTGCTGTATAAAGAGTATGGAGTTTCTTTGTACATTAGCTGACGTACAGTAGAATTAATTCCATCAGCTCCAATCAATAGTTTAGCACGGATCGATGTTATTTCTGATTCAACAAATTGGGAAGAATTCCCAGTGCTATTTTTATCTTTTTCCTGTTTATTTTCCCAGTGGGAATACGGGTTAGGTTTTGCCCCTAGATTAGAAACAAAATCAGCTCGAACACATTGAAATTCTTGCTCTTCAACTATATTAACACAACGATGATTGGCTTTAACAATATGGCTTGGCAATAGTTTTCTCAGTTGACTTTGTAAATCATACCAATGCATAAATGTTACAAAATCTCCGTATTTCTGAACTATTTCATCGTATCCTAGAAAAAATAAAGAAATTTTTTCCCCATTCACATTTGTGACATTCCATTTTGACTTTGGTTTATCTTTTTGTAGTGAATTGTTATCGGATTTGTTAACAGTTTCTTTCATACTTTGATATGCTTGGGTATCAATATGTTTAAGTGCTTGCAACCCATTGGGCACAACAATAATATACTGACCCACTCTACGAAAAGACCGAGTTTGGTCGAGGACAATAATATTTTCGATTCCACGTTGGCGTAAACCGAGGGCGGTTGCTAATCCCACTGGACCTGCACCAACGATCGCTACGTCATAGTCAATTGTTGGAGTGGAGTTTTCTGGTGACAATGATTCTGTCTGTTCTAGTTTCATAAATTAATCTTCAATAATGACTACAACTATTGTACAATAAATAGTATGTTGATTTAGAGTTTGTAACTATTATCCATAATCTGATATAATCTCTAAAGTTAGTTGCTAATTGTTAATTAAGTGTAGGTTTAAATTTAATGCCTGTATTGAAAAAAATTAAGTGCTAAAACAGGAAACTTATCGTGAAATATCAGAAAATATTGAAGTACAAAAAAATACTTGCTGCTGCTCTTTTATCCTTATCATTTATACTTTTTTTGTCGATGAAAACATTGGCAGGTAGCCAGCCATTTTATAGTATTTTGAGGACAGGTACTCCCATAATTATTGATGGTAAATTAGATGAGCCACCATGGACGGCAGCACCAGATGTGGGTGCTTTTAAATTTCCTTGGTGGAAATCGGGAAAGCAAGAACAAACTGTTAGTAAATTGTTGTGGGATGATAATAATTTATATGTATCTTTTATTGTTGAAGATGCACATATTTGGGCAGAAAAAACCGAGCGTGATAGTGCGGTTTTTCAAG
>JBFRWR010000236.1:0-4145 GCA_051439685.1 Trichodesmium sp. | reverse complement strand
TTACTACTCCACCATTTCCCGGAATATATTGTTTTTCAATAGCACAAAATAATTTACCCGATTTAGAAATAGCAACAGTACCATCTAAATCTGAACCTGTATAAAAATCCCAAACTATCTTTTTACTATCAATATCAATACCATAAATATGCCCCGAACCTGCTGCTAAAAATATTTTATTATTGAGTCTAGCAGGAGATGATTCTGAAACAAGATTTCCCCCTTGTCTTCTCGCATCACTATCTACATAAAGTTTTAGTTCAGATAATATTTCTGGCTGCTTAATACCAGATTTAATTTGAGCTTTATTGGTAGAACTATTAATAAAATAACCAATAGCATTTTCCCCTGCATTGAAAATTAAACCATTTCCCAATGGCAAAGCAGAACTATCATTATCTCGGCTATAACTACGGGTTTTCCTAATATTAAGTTGCCAAATTTCTTTGCCAGTTCTAAAAGAAATAGCCCGAAAACTAGGAGCAATTCCTTTTTTCGGTCTACCCGTTCTACTCCCTTGTAAAATTACGATGCGATTCTCTTCATTAGCAGTTTCATCAATATAAACTGTGCTTGAACCTTTAATCACATCATCAAATTTATATTGCCAAACTTCCTGATTATTCGTAATATCTATTTTGCGTAAAAGATAGTCATAACTACCAATAACTAAATAAGTTTTTCCCCTATCTTTAGCAATAGTTGGTTGTCCAGTCCATCCAGCTCCACTCCAGACTTTTCTAGTTTTACCAACATAAGTTACACCCGTTCCTAGTTTAAATTTATCTAGCACTTGAAAATTTTCTGGTGTACCACGACCATAAAATCTTCTTTGGTCATTTCCCAAATATGTTGGAATTAATAAATCAATTTCTGGGTCGAGATAAGCAAAAAATTCTTTAACTTTATTTTCTAATAAATTTTCTGATAAGTTGAGATTCAGATATTTTGACAATATTGGCGCAATTCCCATTCCTAGAGAAAATTGCATAGTGAGTTTATGGAAATTTCTTATTGAGTAATTCATAAATTTTTGGGGAAGGAAAAAGTAATTTTAGTTATCAGTTTTCAAGGTAAATTTATCTGGCTAAAAGAAGATTTATTTGAGGTAAATATCTGGTCTACTCCCTCTGACTAAAAATAGAAAACAATCAAACAGCTTTGGTGGTAAAACTAGCAGTTATCTCTAGTAGAAAGTAAAAGTCAAAATGTTTCATTTTTATGAATATTTGGAAGTTAATGTTAAGGTGAATTTTGATGATAAAAATCTCTGGTCTACTCTTTCTGGCTAAAAATACAAAACTATTCTACAGCTCCGGTGGGAGGGATAAACACTCGTTATTTCCGCCATAAGTCACCAGTAAAAATCTTTCATTTTCCCGAATCTGTCAGAGGTAAGGTCAAGAGATATTTATCTGAGTCAAAGAATGTTTTTATCAGTCAAATATTTGGCGTACTCCCTATGACTAAAAACAGCAAAAAATCAAATATCTCTGGTGGGAAAACTAGCAGTTATTTCCAAGAGAAGGAAAAAGTAAAAATGTTTCATTTGACCGAATCTGTCAGAGGTAAGGTCAAGAGATATTTATCTGAGTAAAGAATGTTTTTATCAGTCAAATATTTAGTCTACTCCCTCTGACTAAAAACAGCAAAAAATCAAATAGCTTGGATGGGAAAACTAGAAGTTATCTTCAGAGGAAGGAAAAAGTAAAAATATTTCATTTGACCGAATATTTCGGAATTAAGGTCAAGAGATATTTATCTGAGTCAAAGAATGTTTTTTTCACTCAAATATTTAGTCTACTCCCTATCGGTAAAAATAGAAAGCTATCAAACAGCTCTAGTCTTACATCTAGAATAGAAGGCAAGCAAAAGCATTTTTATTATTCAATAAACAGTGGACATTAGAATTAAATCATAAGAGTTTATATAAATAAAGTCAAAAAAATATTGTAAGCATTCAGCTTTTCCTGGGGAATGCTACGCAATTATAGACTAATAGACATCTCCAATAATAAAAAATAAAATCAATTATTCCACAGCAATCATCACTTATTTCCTCCTACTCCCTATTCCCTACTCCCTACTCCCTACTCCCTCTTTTTACGTTATAATCTTCAGCACAGTTAATTATCCATTGTGCAAAAAACTTAGATAATTGACAATATAATCGGTAATTAGGGAAAACATTAATATGACTAATCGTTTAGCTAAATCCCAAAGTCTTTATCTCCGCAAACACGCAGAAAATCCTGTGGATTGGTGGCCTTGGTGTGAGGAAGCTTTAGAAACTGCAAAACGGGAAAATAAGCTAATTTTTCTATCAATTGGTTATTCAAGTTGTCACTGGTGTACTGTGATGGAAAATGAGGCTTTTTCTAATGACCAAATTGCTGAATATTTGAATGAAAAATTCTTACCAATTAAAGTAGATAGAGAAGAAAGACCTGATGTCGATAGTATTTATATGCAGGCATTACAAATGTTAACTGGACAGGGTGGTTGGCCGTTAAATATCTTCTTAACTCCTGATGATTTAACACCTTTTGTTGGTGGTACTTATTTCCCTATTGAACCTCGTTACGGACGACCAGGATTTTTAGAATTTTTGCAAAAAATACGAGGTTTTTATGACATTGAAAAAACGAAACTTAACTCTTTAAAAGCAGAAATGTTAGAGAGTTTAAGAAAGTCAGTTTTATTGCCAGAAGCAGAAGATTTAAGGGAAGAAATATTGCAAAAAGGTTTAGAAGTTAGTACAGCAATTATTAGCGATCGCTACTCCCAACAAAGTTTTCCGATGATACCTTATGCTGAGGCAGCATTAGAAGGAACAAAGTTTAATTTTGAATCTCAATATAACGGTAATGAAATTTGTTTACAAAGAGGGTTACATTTAGCTTTAGGCGGAATTTATGACCATGTTGCCGGAGGTTTTCATCGTTATACAGTAGATGCAACTTGGACAGTTCCTCACTTTGAAAAAATGCTCTATGATAATGGGCAAATTGTTGAATATTTAGCTAATTTATGGAGTGCAGGCTATCAACAACCAGCCTTTAAACGAGCAATTATTGGTACAATAAATTGGCTAAAAAGAGAAATGAAGGCATCAGATGGATTCTTTTATGCTGCTCAGGATGCTGATAGTTTTACTACTCCAGATGAAGTGGAACCAGAAGAGGGAGCTTTCTATGTTTGGAGTTATAAAACATTAGAAAATTTGTTAACTTCAGAAGAGTTATCTGAGTTATCAGAACAATTTTTTATCACATCTAATGGTAACTTTGAGGGAAAAATTGTCTTGCAAAGAAAAGAAGCAGGAGAGTTAAGTGAAACTCTAGAAAATTCCCTTTCTAAATTGTTTGAAGTCCGGTATGGAGACAAACCTTTTCATGTAGAAACTTTCCCCCCAGCTACTAATAATCAAGAAGCAAAAAATAATCATTGGCCTGGTAGAATTCCAGCAGTAACAGACACTAAAATGATTGTTGCGTGGAATAGTTTAATGATTTCTGGTTTAGCACGAGCAGCTACAATATTTGACAATTCAGAATATTTAGAATTAGCTGTTAATGCTGCTAATTTTATCATCAAAAATCAGTCGGTTGACGGACGTTTTTATCGACTAAATTATGATGGTAAACCAGCAGTAATGGCGCAGTCAGAAGACTATGCTTTATTTATTAAAGCTTTACTAGATTTACAACAAGCTTCTATTAGTTCATCAAATAGTACAAATAGTAATTTTTGGTTAGAAACAGCAATAAAATTACAAGATGAATTTGACGAATTTTTGTGGAGTTTAGAAGCAGCAGGTTATTACAATACACCTACAGATGTTAGTGGGGAATTAATATTAAGAGAAAGAAATTATATGGATAATGCAACTCCGGCAGCAAATGGCGTGGCAATAAGTAATTTAGTTCGTTTATCTTTGTTGACTGAAGAGTTACATTATCTTGATCGTGCCGAGTCAGCTTTAAATACTTTTAGTAGCATAATGAAAAAATCTCCTCAAGCTTGTCCGAGTTTATTTGTTGCCCTAGACTGGTACAGAAATCAAACTTTAGTTAGAACTTCTGAAGTAGAAATTTCTAATTTAATTACTCAGTATTTTCCTACTGCTATTTATAAGAGAGAAA
>JBFRWR010000235.1:0-5786 GCA_051439685.1 Trichodesmium sp. | reverse complement strand
GCCATAAATTTCGTTGATTTGCTTCTAATAATCTTTCTGCCATATCCCGTAATGCCCAAGGATTTTTTCGGGAAATAAATGACTGTACATTCTCATCAAAAATATAAGCTTCAGCTACTCCTTGATACATAAAATCTTCTACACATTTTGCCGTTGCATCATAAGCAAATAAATAATCTATTGTAGCTGCCATTTCAAAAGCTCCTTTATAACCATGACGCATAACTCCAGCTATCCATTTAGGATTAATAACTCGTGAACGATAAACCCTAGCAATTTGTTCTTTTAATTGTCTAACTTTTGGATTTTCTGGCATGGAATTATCGCCAAAATAAGTATGAGGATTTTTGCCTGTTAAAGCACGAACTGCCACAGTCATTCCCCCTTGAAATTGATAATAATCATCTGAGTCTAATAAGTCATGTTCTCTATTGTCTTGATTATGCAAAACTATCTGCATTTGTTGAAGACGTTGGGAAAATACTTCGGGAGAATTGATAACTCTTTTTTCAGAATTATAACTATTATTAATTCCTGTATAAGCATAGCTACTCCAATTAATATAAGCTCTGGCTAAATCTTGATCATTTTGCCAATTTTGAGACTCAATTAAACCTTGTAAACCTGCACCATAAGCTCCTGGTTTGGAACCAAATATCCTATATTGAGAACGAGCTTTTGCCTGAACTTCAGTTAATCCTAATTCTTGCCAATATTTGACCTCTTTTTTAACTTGAGCAGCTAAAGGATTTTCTGTTTCTAGTTCATCTAAATTAGCTACAGCAATAACAGCTTGGTCAAATAAATCAATAATATTAGGAAAAGCATCGCGGAAGAAACCAGAAATTCTTAAAGTTACATCTACACGGGGTCTTCCTAATATTGAAATTGGCAAAATTTCAAAGTCAATTACTCTTCGAGAAGGTCTATCCCAGACTGGTTTTACTCCTAATAAAGCAAGCGCTTCAGCAATATCATCTCCACCAGTTCGCATCGTAGAAGTTCCCCATATTGATAACCCTAAAGTTTGAGGATATTCGCCATTTTCTTGAGTATATCTTTCGATTAAATTTTCTGCTGCTAATTGCCCTATTCTCCAAGCAGTTTCTGTTGGAATAGCGCGAATATCTACGGAGTAAAAATTCCGACCTGTGGGTAAAACATCTGGTCTACCTCTTGTCGGAGCGCCGGATGAACCACTGGGGATATATTTGCCGTCTAATCCTATTAATAAATTGGTAATTTCTTGGTCTGTTTTTTGCAGAGCAGGTAGGAGATTTTGGCGAATCCATTCTAATTCTTTATTTGTCTGTGGGAATGGAGAATTAATCTGATTTTGATTAATTAAAATTTCGACTAAATTAGCTGCTTTTTCTTCAAGTAATTCCACAGCATCACCGAGGGTACGACAAGATTTTCCATCTATCAATGATTTGTCATTAATAATTGTAGAAAAATCATCAGTGAGAGGGTCAAAATCTAAGTTTAAATCTTTAGCTAAAGCGCGAGTTAAACCTAAACGAGTTGTGCTTGGGTGACGAGCGATCGCTACTATTAAATCTCGTAATTGTTGACCTTGAGGAGATTGACCAAATATATGCAAACCATCGCGAATTTGTGCTTCTTTTAATTCGCAAAGATAACCATCTATATTAGTAATTAATTTGGCAAATCTAGTATTTTCATCATTTGTGGAATTAATCCGTATATCGGTGGCAAAATCCTTGTTAGCTGAATCTTTTTTGGAATAGCAGGAGTCGGAAGTTACATCTTCTATTTCTGTAGAAAATTTCTCTCTATTTGGCTCTGGGTGTGAGAGAAAGTCTGAATCTTTTTTGGAATAGCAGGAGTCAGAAGTTACACCTTCTGTTTCTGTAGAAAATTTCTCTCTATTTGGCTCTGGGTGTGAGAGAAAGTCTGAGGGTTTTTCCAAAGTGGAGAAGTCAGAAGTTACACCTTCTATTTCTGTAGAAAATTTATCCTTCTCAAATTCTAAAAAATTACTAGATTTAGATGCAGAAAAAGATGGAAGATTGATAGTAGAATTAATCCGTACATTCGTGGCAAAATCTGTGTTATCTGAGTCTTTTTCTAAAAATGATAAATCTTTATCTAAACCTTCTTTTTCTATGAGATTAATTATCCGCTCTCGAATCACAGATAACCGAGATATATCTAAATTTTGTGCCTCATAATATTCATCAATTAAAGTTTCTAATTCCTGCAAAGCTCCATAAATTTCAGCACGAGTCATCGGTGGAGTTAAATGATCGATAATTACAGCTTGCGACCTCCGTTTAGCTTGAGAACCTTCTCCTGGATCGTTAACAATAAAAGGATAAAAATGTGGCAAAGCACCAATAGCTATTTCTGGAAAACATTCTTGAGATAAACCAACACTTTTACCCGGCAACCATTCTAAATTTCCATGTTTTCCCACATGAATAATTGCATCTATTTTAAATTTTTCTCTCAACCAATAATAGAAAGCTAAATAATTAGGAGTCGGTTCTAAATCTGGAGCATGATAATTTAAACTAGGGTCAATATCGTAACCCCGTGAAGGTTGAATACCCACAAAAATATTTCCTAGTTGAATACCTGGAATAGGAAAATTATCTATTTCTTTTACCTCACTATCTTTCTGAGATTCTGAGAAATTACTAGAAACATCTTTAGAAAAAGATGAGGGAATTATCGTAGAATTAATCCCTACATCCTTGCCAAAATCTTCGTCGTTTCCTTTTTGATGATTATCTTTCTGAAATTCTGAAAAATTACTAGAAACAGATTTTAAAAAAGATGGCGGAATTATTGTCGAATTAATCCCTACATCCTTGCCAAAATTTTCGTCATTATCTTTCTGAGATTCTGAGAAATTACTAGAAAGAGATTTGAAAAAAGATAGAGGAATTATCGTCGAATTAATCCCTACATCTGTGGCAAAATCTGTGTCTGCTATCTTTCCCCATCTCTGAATAATTTTTTCCCTTACAACTTCTGGCAAACTAGCAAAATATGTTTCAAATTCTGCCAAAGATAAATACTGGAAAACAGAACGTAATTCACGACTTTCCAAATCATTTGTTATTCCAGAAGTCAGATGTTTAATTAACTCATCCCCCGTCGCTGGAATATTTTCCAAATAATAACCAGCTCCTTCTAAAGCTTGAATAATTTCTACACAACTAGCAGGAGTATCTAACCCCACTCCATTAGCAAGACGACCATCACGATTAGGATAATTTGCTAATATTAATGCAATGCGACGTTGAGATGCTGGAGTTTGCCTTAACTTTATCCAATTAGCAGCCAATTCTGACACAAATTCAATCCTATCTTGAACAGGAAAATAACTCACTACATCTGTTTCTATCTGAGAATTCCAAACTTGAACTGCCTTAAAAGAAACTGCCCGACTAATAATATTTCCATCTACTTCCGGCAGTGCAATATTCATTGCCACATCCCGTGGCGAAAGACCTTGAAATTCACTTTCCCACTGCTCAAAATTCCCACCACTAAAAATTACTTGTAAAACTGGAATGTCTAAATTTTTCCCATTTTTTAACAAGGGAGGAAAAGACAAATTTTCTAATTCTGAATCTTGATTATCTTTTTCTTTTGGGTTTAATACCCTACCCTCTACAGGGTGTTGACAATTGTTTGAGATTTGATTATCTATCCACTTCTTACTTTTTCCTTCTTTCTTCTTCCTTCTTCCTTCTTCATTTACAACAGAAACGGCAAAACTGGTTGTATTTAACAATAATTGAATTGCTTCAGCATTTTCAGGCTGAAAATATTCTAATATTTCTCCTTGTACTTCCACATCTCTAGGAGAAGAAACAAACACCGGAACAGGTTCTAAATTTTTTTCTATTAAAGCTTGGCAAAGAGCATCTATCGGAGCAACATTTCCAGACAAATAATGAGCGCGATAAAATAATATTCCAACTTTTGCTTTTGTTTTTTTATCTTCTTTTTGCCAAGGATAAATTCCGACTCGTGGCACTGATATAGGTGAAGCAAAATCATAACTTTTTTCCAGACAAATATTAGCGATAAACTTCAAACCATTAACAAAATTATCTACCCCACCTTCTATTAAATATTGCCAGAATTGATTGACTAGAGAAATTGCCACATTAGAATGACTAATTAAATCTGGATCGGGGCGGTCATCTCCAGGAATTACTATTAGTTTTGCCTGATTTTTTTCTATCACGTCTTGCAAAACTTCTAAACCATAAGACCAATAGGAACGCCCTCCCAAAAGTCGAACAATAATTACTTTTGCCTTAGACAAAATATCATCAGCATAAGTATCAATAGTTAACTGTTGTTGTAAGTGAAGTAAATTAGCAACTCGCAGTTCTGGAAAATTAAAAGGTAACTTATTAACTGCTGCTGCTAATGTTTGAATATCCGTATCTGCGGCAGTTAAAAATATTATTGGTGCGGGAGTTTGTTCGATAAAAATTACCCCTTCTGCTTGAGGGTTCCAACCCCCAGGAGTAGCTGCTATTCGGTGCATATAATTTTATTGTTTAAAAATCCTAATGATTGTACCATAAACTTACCTTTTAATCCATTAATATCTATAGTTATCAATAAATCCCTTTACTCCCGGAATTTTTTCTATGATTGCTGTAAGATTCAATGTAATAGCAATTAAATTAATTTTTAAATTAGAGGTAGAAATGATACAAGTAAATTTGAACCCTTGGAAAGTCTTCTCTATAGTATTATCAGTATTTGTTGCAATTATCAGTGGTATGAGTGGTTATCTATTGACAAAATCAAAACTATCTCAAATTCCATCTATACCAATGGAAGTTCAGGAAAGTCATTCTCTGATATATTTAACAGGTAAAGTTATTGAAAAACCTTGGAGTAAAACTACTGAGTCTTGGATAGCAGGAGATAGTAATTATTATGTCTTAGATGTGGGAGATTTAGAAATAGAAAAACGTTCTGCTGAAGAAGGTGTAATTATCCGTGCTTCAGAGGCGATCGCTGTTGAAAGTTTTGCCGAATATGTCGGAAAAAATGTGGAAGTAAAAGGAGAATATGTTGATAGTAAACCATATCAACTAAAAAGTGCTTATGAGTCTTATCCAATGGGAATGGATGGTAGACCTTTGCCTAGAGGTGGAGGATTTAAAGTTTATGAAATTAGGGTTTTAGATGAATAGATATAGGGTAAGTCAAAAGTCAAAAGTTAAAAGTTAAAAGTATTTATGACTAAGTTTTTCCTAAGAGGGAAAAATTTGCCTCCTCTAGTGTTTCCTCTCCCCAAAGTAGGCAAAATTTCTATCTTTTCCCCTCTACTATTTATCTGAAAGTCAAAAATTTGCCTCCTCTAATTTTTCCTCTCCCCAAAGTCGGCAAAATTTCTATTTTTATCCCCTCTACTATTTATCTGAAAGTCAAAAATTTGCCTCCTCTAGTATTTCCCCTCCCCAAAGTCGGCAAAATTTCTATCTTTTCCCCTCTACTATTTATCTGAGAGTCAAAAATTTGCCTCCTCTAATTTTTCCTCTCCCCACAGTCGGCAAAATTTCTATCTTTTCCCCCTCTACTATTTATCTGAAAGTCAAAAATTTGCCTCCTCTAATTTTTCCTCTCCCTCAAGTCGGCAAAATTTCTATCTTTATCCCCTCTACTATTTATCTGAGAGTCAAAAATTTGCTTCCTCTAATTTTTCCTCTCCCTCAAGTCGGCAAAATTTCTATCTTTATCCACTCAACTATTTATCTGAGAGTCAAAAATTTGCTTCATCT
>JBFRWR010000234.1:0-3934 GCA_051439685.1 Trichodesmium sp. | reverse complement strand
ATATGCAGGAAGAAATTTTTCAGATGGCAGACAAAATTAAAGAAATTCGTCGTAGTCATAGACATTAACTAAGTCAATAGTCAGAAGTCTGTTGGGGTGATTCGCGAATCACCCGTACATAAGTTGTTTTTGTAATGGGGATTAGAGCAACACTCCAAATACATTTGGTCTTAAAAGGAGGGGTTGGGGAACCCAATTATTTTGATAACTCAAAATGAACTAGGAATTATCAATAAATTTTCCCTAATTTAATTCCGTAGGGGTTTGGAAACCAAACCCTCTCTAGACTTCGATAAGAGAATATTCAGGTTATTTTTAGAGAGCTACTAAATTAACATCACAAGAATTAAAAAGTGGCGATCGCTACTAAATATGCCACAAAAAACTTTTTAGCCAACAACAGAAAATTTCAAGTCGAAAAATTTAATTTAATATTAATGGACTGACACACCTTAAATGGTGCAATAGTAGGGGCGGGTTCTAGTGGAAATTTCAATACTCACCCTAAGATTAAATAAACCCGCCCTAATGCACTCATTAGTTGTTTCTGTCTACTGCGTTATAATTTAATTTATAGGAAGAGTAGAATAAATATAAATTTTCCCAAATTTTGATTATTTAAACAGCAAAAGTATTACCAAAGTTTTAGTCAAATGAAAACTTTATTGAAGTGGACAGTTGCCGAATATCATCATCTCATTAATACCGGAATATTAGTTAACCGACAGACAGAACTTTTGCATGGAGAAATTGTAGAAATGTCACCGGAAAGTCCGATACATACTCAAATTACAGAAACTACTGTTGAATATTTACGTTCTCTACTAAAAGGGTTAGCTTATATTCGGGAAGCACATCCTATTACTCTTGCTAATTCTGAACCTCAACCTGATATTGCTATTGTACGTCCACCCAGAAATAATTACCGTCAACGTCATCCATATCCTGAAGATATTTTTTGGTTAATAGAAGTTGCTAATACTACTTTAGCTTATGATTTAGGAGAAAAAAAGCAAGCTTATGCACAAGCTGGAATTTTAGAATATTGGGTAGTAGATGTAGAAAATCAGCAAATTTATGTTTTTCGACATCCTAAAACTGATAATTATGAGTCAGAAGTTATTTTTCGGCAAGGCAAAATTAACCCCTTAGCATTTCCAGATATTTCTGTTTCAGTTAATCGTTTTTTTAAAGAAAATTAAGTAGGTAGGTGGGAAAACTTGCAACTACGTCATTGCGACTGGAACGGAGTGGAAGGAAGCAATCTCAAAAGCTTCAACTGCTTGAAAATTTTGTTACATAGTGAGGTTTATTCCCACCTCCCTACTTAGGAATAATTAAGATGATAAGATAAGTTGATTATTGATGTAAATATAAAGAAAAATGACTCAGATTATTTTAGGAAAACTCAAACCTTATATAATAGATAGATTAAAAAGTTTAGCTGAAAAAAATAATCGTAGGAGGAAACTTCTACCTCAATCGCTAATCTACTTTTTCTCCATCAATTTCTGACTACTTTCAACCATATTAATAAACTCACTCCGATAACCTTCTAAATCTAAACCTTTCGACTCATTTGCCAACTTCAACACTTCATTAAAACTAGCATCAACCTTATATTCAGAATCTCGTAAAATCATCCCATACTGAGCAACAGCAGCAGCAAACTTAAAATCATTTGAAGCATCATCCAAACTCACTCCCTTATCAACAACTGCCTGTTTTATCAACTCAGAAGTTGTACCCTTTGGCTCCTTATAACGCAACTTCACTAACATTAATTCATCACTATTATAAGCTGCTTGGTCAACTTGATTATCTTGATATCTCAACTCATCAACTCCCGGCAAATTCACATTACTTTCTACTCCCACAGGAATAATTTCATAAAGCGCTGTAACCGAATGTCCTGCACCTAACTCTCCCGCATCTTTTGTATCATCATTAAAATCTTGAGAACGTAACAGTCGATTTTCATAACCAATTAAACGATAAGCTTGTACTTTTGCGGGATTAAATTCCACTTGAATTTTCACATCTTTAGCAATAGTTAGTAGAGTTCCTCCCATCTCTGTTACTAACACTTTTTTAGCTTCCAAAAGATTATCAATATAAGCATAATTGCCATTTCCTTTATTAGCTAATTGTTCCATTTTGGCATCTTTAAAATTACCAGTACCAAAGCCAAGCACTGTGAGAAAAATTCCCTCATTTCGATAATTTTCGATCATTCTTACCAATTCCGCATCGCTAGAAACTCCCACATTAAAATCTCCATCGGTTGCCAGAATAACTCGATTATTTCCTGAAGATTGATAAAACCTTTTAGCTAAATCATAAGCAAGTTTAATTCCTTCACCTCCAGCAGTAGAACCTCCTGCTTCGAGATTATTAATTGCTGCGAGAATTTTATCTTTTTCGCTGCCTTTTGTGGGAGGTAAAACTACTCCCGCTGCTCCAGCATAAACAACTATTGATACAGTATCTTTTTCTGTTAGTTCACCTACCAATAATTGAAAAGCTGATTTGATTAAGGGTAGTTTATTAGCATTATTCATCGAACCAGAAACATCTAACAAAAATACCAAATTACTAGGAGGTAAATTTTCTGTAACTATATCTTTACCTTGAATGCCAATATGAACTAATTGATGTTGCTTATTCCAAGGAGAATCAGAGATTTCAGTAGTAATAGAAAAAGGATTATTAGCTTTTGGTTGAGGATAGTCGTAAGTAAAATAATTTATTAATTCCTCAATTCTAACCGCATCTTTTGGTGGTAGTCTCCCCTCACTAATAAAGCGACGTAAATTACTATAAGATGCTGTATCTACATCAATAGAAAATGTAGATAGGGGATTGTTTTTAACTACTTTAAAAGGGTTGTCATTAATCAGATTATATTCTTCTGTATTTGAAGTTTGTTCTAGACTAGAATCTATTTGAGATTCTGTGCTTAAAAAGGTTGGTGCGCTTTGTTGTACTGCTTTATCTGCTGAAGTTCTTACATTTTGTGATGGTGCTGTAGCGAACCTTGCTGTTTTTCGTTGACTGGCGCAACTTATTAAAAGTAGTAAAGGTAAAAAAATTACTAAGAGTTTTACTGACAAAATTGGGTTAAGGGTGATGTTTTTATTTTTCATCATATCCACTCTATTTTTCCATATAGGGCAAGACAATTTTTGCTGAAAAATAATAGTTAGATTCAGCAAGTTGGCATAAACTACAAGAAAAAGGTTTCCTTTTCCGTAAAAGTTGTAATAATTACTCTACTTATCCTTCTTATATTTAGATAAATATTTACTTCAAATATCTATTACCTAACAAAGTATAGTTTTTTTCAGATGACTTTTAACGAATTGGTATACTTACTTTTAATTCCTAAATGTAGCATTGCTCAAATTACTCAACTATAGTTGTTTTTCTTCTTTCTTATTCCCACTAATCCATAATTACTACTCCCTACTCCCTATTCCCTACTCCCTAACACATTAGAAAATTTAGGAACCGAAGTAGGATTTAACAAAGATTTTGCTGCTTTTTCAGCAATTGTTTCTGAGAGAGAAATTTGCTTAATAGTAACTAAACCTTCTTTGATAAACATATCTCTTAAAGCTGCCTTTTCCCCACTATTAAAAGTAGTCTCATAAAACACTTCTTTAATACCACAAGAAATAATTAATTTCAAACAATAAAGACAAGGTTCTAAGGTGACATAAATAACAGCTCCATTGGTAGAAATACCATGTTTTGCAGCTTGAGCAATAGCATTAGCTTCAGCATGAACAGCACGGGATGGTAAAACTTTACTAGCATCACAACTACTTAATTCAGGATAACAAAAACCCTGACTTGTACAATTTACAGAACCTGAAGGAGGACCATTATAACCAGTTGCTAAAACTTGTCTATCTTTAACTATTACTGCTCC
>JBFRWR010000233.1:0-6305 GCA_051439685.1 Trichodesmium sp. | reverse complement strand
GCAGCAGTTGTCATGGGTGTTGGTTCAGAAGAAGGTTTAGGTGCAACACTTGCTAAATATTTTGCTAAAAAAGGTTTGCACGTTTTTGTTACTGCTCGTAGCGGAGATAAACTACAGTTAATTGTGGAAAAAATTACACAACTAGGGAGTACCGCAACTGCTGTTGTTACTGATGCAACAGTCGAACAGGATGTCGAACAACTATTTGCGGTTGTGGAAAAAGAAGGTTTTCCTCTTGATATTGCTGTTTATAACGCTGGTAACAATATTCCTGCACCCTTATTAGAAACAGACACCGAAACTTTTATCAACCTTTGGCAAAATAATTGTTTTGGTGGATTTTTATTTGGCAAACAAGCGATCGCTACCATGAAAAAGCGACAACAGGGTACGCTTATTTTTACAGGAGCGACTGCTTCCTTAAGAGGAAAACCACCATTTACAGCTTTCGGAGTAGCAAAAGCAGGTTTGAGAGCATTAGCTCAAGGGATGGCGCGAGAATTTGGTCCCGAAGGTATTCATGTTGCTCATGTCATTATTGATGGTGTTATTGATGGGGAAAAGTCTCGTACAAGGTTCCCCAATTTTGTTTCCCAAAAAGGTAAAGAGGGTTTATTACAACTTGAAGCGATCGCCGAAACCTATTGGGCAATTCACCAACAACATTCGAGTGCATGGACTCACGAACTTGATTTAAGACCATTTAAAGAGTCT
Source organism: Trichodesmium sp. (assembly GCA_051439685.1). GTDB lineage: Bacteria > Cyanobacteriota > Cyanobacteriia > Cyanobacteriales > Microcoleaceae > Trichodesmium. The sequence continues at coordinate 5,591 of JBFRWR010000233.1, read as the reverse complement.
TTTTAAATTCTCTTTTTTAACTTCAGTTTTGGTTTTTCTTTTTAACATTTCTACTGGTATTGGAGGACTCACATATTTAGGGAATACTCTAGCTAATTGTATTTGCATCCATTGACTCGGAATTTCTGATATTTGTATTAATAAACGTTCTGATGATTCTGATGTTTTTAGTAATTGTCCGAATAAAACTAAAACTGGTTTATACAGTTCACAAGCATCTTTCAAAATATCAGGATAATACTCTCCGGTAGCTAAAGTAATCCAGTTATGACCTTGGGATTTGTAGTCAGCAAAAACTTTAGGCATTTTAATCGTTAGATTTCGCTTTTTTATAGATAGTAGTAAAGGGTACAATAAACCCTCTACAATTTTAATCTATTTTATGAAGTCAGAAGTTAACAACCTGATTTTACTAATTTTCCTCAAAGGAATTGTCTGAAATTAACTGCTCAAATTCTCCCACCGAATTAACCCTAATTGTTTCTAATAGCAGTTGTTTTAGGGAAGCTAAATCTTCAATATTATTCATAGTTTCTACCAGAGTTTCTGGCACTGATAAAAATCGTGCTTGCAGTAGGTCGAGAATATTTTGTCGGAAAGTTTTTTGCATACCACGTTCTTCCATTGTACTTAACAATTCCACTTTCTGTTCCTCCTCATATTGATTGATTTTACTTTCAAGGTTCTGTTGTAATTCTGGCGGCAACGCCATCATTTTATCTATGAATTTAAACAAGTTAATAATATCAAACTTGTTTAATCCTTTTTCATATAAACTTCTGACTAATTGCCATTTCCATTTTTCTCGTTCTGTGAAATCTCTCGTGGTACTCTTAGTCCTTAAGTGTGCCATTACCATCGTAGCAAAAACATTGTTACTTGCTGATAATTCCTCCCACTTATAATCTAAGAGTTTCACGACGTCAAAATCTAATCTCATGCGACTTTTTTTGAACTTATATTTATAAGAACTGGGTCGCCAAGATGGGTTGTCATCTCCGAGTATAGCTAAACTAATTACTTTTTGATTATACAAGTCGAATGCTCGATAGTTATAGATAAACATTCATTTGGGAAATTCTCGGTCGTATTGACTTTGAACTTCTATATGAATTAACAGCCATTTTTTTCGGTTGTTTAATAACCAAACTTGAAATAATTTGTCAGCATAGCGTTTTTTTGTTTTGGCTGAGGCTGTAATTTCTTCTAGTTCTTTATCTAGAGATATTGGTGTTTTATCCCAATTAATGGAGTTGTAAATTTCTGGATAGAAAAAGTTGAGGAAAGATGGTAAATATTCTCCAATTGCAGCTTTCCAGGGTTCGTCATAATTGGCTGTTGTTTCTGTCATTCGTTAGAAATTAAAATCCTGATTTTACACAAGTTCGGTGGTTGAAAGATTCAAAAGATTATCATTAGGATGTGGTTCAAACCATAAAGCTTAACTCACAAAAATCTATTTCTCCATCCCACTCAATATACCTACCACCTTCTCCTAATTTTACTTGTGAAAAAAAATCTGGATCGGATAAAGGAGTAAAAACTCCACCCTGGTTAATAAAAAGATATTATAATTTATCTAATATCTAAAAACCCCAACGTTGTACTTATGACTGAACCTTTAGTTACTACTACACAAGCTGCTTTTTTACTCAATATCTCTACCGGTCGATTGCGGGAGCTACTGAATCAAGGTCGTGTTAAAGATGCTGAAAAAGTCGGAAGACTTTGGATGATTCGCCTTAATTCTAGGGGAATGCCAGAAATTAAACCAGGTCGTCGTGGTCCGGAAGGTACTTGGAACAAAAATCGACGATCAGGCAATACTTTTGTTCATGTTCTACGAAAGACTATTGACTATAACCGAGACAATGGAACTTCTCACCCAGTAGTTGCGGTAAAAGTGGGAGATAAAAAGGATTATTGCCACGCCCTGAAAATAAAAGGACCTTGCCAAATCGTTTATCAACCCCATGATCCCAATAGGAGTCAAGCCGGAGGAGCGCGTCTGTGGATTGAAGTAGAACCAGAACATATAGTAGAGCGGGTATATTTCAGTGATGGAGATTATGGTCCGCCACCAGAGGTGAGTGAGCAGAGAGCGAAAGTTAAAAAGAAAAAGTCAAAACAAAAAAAGTCAAAACAGAGAAAGTCAAAAATCAAAGGAAAAAAGAAATAACAGAGTCAGTTAGATAAATAATTAGCTGGGAAAAGAGAATTTATGAGCAGTGGATGTCTTCTGTTCTGTTTTTTGATGTTTTTCAACAAATCGAATTATCTTGCGTAACTAATTCTACAGATATTGAATAATGGAAAGACTCAGTTGATGATTAATTCAAAATATTCCATTAATTCAGATCGCACATTATAATGTTGAAAGGTTTATCCAGATTTTTACTAATGATGAATAACTTTTTGAATTACCTAAATAACCTGCCAGGTGCTGCCAAATTTTTGGGCATTTTCATTGTTGCGGTTCTGTTAACCATAGCTGTTTTTTTAGGAGTTGATTTACCAAACTCAGAGCCTGAACTAATTCAAGTTAACATAATTGTTCAAACAGATTCTGACGAACCAATACCAGGTGTTAATATTCAAGTCATAAGTAAAGGCGCACCGGTAAATTTATACACGGATAGTAATGGTTATGCCCGAGTTGAAATTCCTAGCCGTGGTGATGTAGATGTAGTATTGAGCAAAGATGGCTATGAAAGAAAGAAGGAAACTATAGACTTGGCGGTAGACCCAAATAGAAATCGAATATTTCGCCTAAATAAAAAGAAAGGAGGAGAGGGAAACACCTCATCAAAGAAAATAAACTACCAGCATTTAACTACACAAAATGATTTTGGGCTTTTAGCTCTTTCTATTCTTAAACCAGATTTGAATATACCAATAATTCAAGAAATTTTTTCAAATGCTTTAGGGATTAAATCACTTCCATTTGTGTATAAAAATCCGGTTGAAAAAACTGTTGAAAAATTTAAACGTGAGACAGGAAATAAAGATGCAATTAATTATTATTTAGAAGAAGGAGTTGTATATGGATCGAGAAATGCTGAAAGTGGAGTTGCTGAAGGTGGAGTAATCTTTCCCAATAGGGATGATAATATTAAGGCTATTCCATTGCCAGAAACAAGAGTGAATCTTACAGCAATAGGAGAGGAAGAATATGTTCGTTATTTTTTCTTTGCCCCTATTCTTTCTCCTATTCAAACAGATGAATCTTATGCTCAGTACACATCTTTTGTATCTTCTGCTGATGCAAAGAACTATAAACGTATTTTTCAATTTCCTAAACTAGGAGATTTGACAGGGGTAATCACTAAGGATGATTTTCCTGAAAAATTATTCAATCAACCTTTTTATAACTTTAAAATTAAGGACTTATGGATCAATAAAATTATTGAGCATAATCCAGATAATCGGGGTTTTTTAGCATTTTCCTATCCATATTTTCAGGATGATTCTAAGTTTACTTTTAATCATGAGGCGTGTGGTGGAGAACGTGATTATATATATCCTTGGTCTATTGTCAGATATACTCCTTCCCCTTATTTAAAGTTTATTGATATTGAAAATAATACAGAATCAACTTTTACTATTGAGTCAGTTAAATATAAAATTCTTGATTTAGATGACTATGATTTGACTGTAGCAGACAAAAGAAGTTCTTTATTTAGAAGTATTCCAGACAAAGAGCATGGAACAAATCTAGTATTAAAACCAGGAAGACACCTATTGATTCCAATTGAATTTGGTTTTAGTACAGAACCTTACAAAAAATTGATCTATTGGGCAGATATTGAAAATTCTGAGAAAGAAAGTATTTCTAAAGTAGATAAACTTTATGTTGCTAAGTCTTTATCTGTCAAAGATATTTATTCAGTTATGGATAAAAATACAAGTAATCAACAGAAAGCTGAAGCGTTAATAGAAAGCAAGTCTTTTTCCAATTCTTTTGTAAAACAGTCAAAATCAATAGGAGATTTACTCGAATCTATACCTGAAAGATTTGCTGTTGGTCCTGTTATTGAAGTTACCGCCATTAAGATTGATGGTGATTTTGTTACCTTAAGACCACCAGGCGATAAACCCAGTATATATATATCCAAGTATTTAGGTGGCGGTAGTTGTCCGTATCTAAAAATTTATGACTATACCAAAAACACCTGGTTTGATTTAGGAACAGTTTTGTATAACAGACACAATAAAGATTTACAGGGAGAAGAAATTCATATCCTTGGCAATAGCAATATTACTAAACTTAGACTTGAAGAAAGAGAAAAGGAAATAACGTTTATTGATTCAATTACTCTTAAATATGTAGATACTCACGACGGTATGGAACACGAGGTAAATTTAAACCAACCTAATTTGAATTCCGCAGATGGTTTCTATATGCAGCTTTTTGAAGGAGATTCATTTGAGATTGACCTAACTACTCTCATTCCATCTAAGTCTTCCGATATTAGGCTTAAAATAAATGGGTATTATCAACCTACAATTTAGTAATCTTTTTAAGATACCTCTTTATGTTGACTTGTCAAAAAATGCTATTTATAGCGCTTTTCACAAAGGTAGACTACAAAACTACTTCCTTATTCCTCCTTCCTTCTTCCTTTAACCCCAAATCTCTGTACTCTATATTAATGAAAACTGCTATAATTATACTGCTTCAATTTCAAAATAAAGGGCGGGAGTTAACCCACCCTCAACGCACTTAATTTACCGAATAATTAAGCTTTAAAGCCTCTCCTTTAAAGGATAAAAAAGAAAAAATTTTCCTTTTAGTCAACCTTCTCCTTGAAAAGAAGAGGTAATTATTAATTATTCATTGTTCATTATTAATTGTTGAACTACTTCCCAACACTAACTGGCATCCCCAAAATATCCTCAATTTTCGGCATCTCCTCCAAAGGAATCACTCGCCCTTCATCCTCAAAACCAGCTATCTGGTCAAAATTCAAATACCGATACAAATCTCCTGCAAACGGATCGACTTTCTCTTTCATAATCTCCAAATACTCATCCACACTAGGTATCCGCCCCAAAAGCGCACACACCGCCGCCAATTCAGCAGAACCCAAATACACACGAGCGCCTTTACCCATGCGATTATTAAAATTCCGTGTGGAAGTCGAGAACACTGTTACGCCATCCTCAACACGCGCTTGATTTCCCATACACAAAGAACATCCAGGCATTTCTGTCCGCGCACCAGCAGCAGCAAATACGCCATACATTCCTTCCTCTCGCAACTGTTTCTCATCCATACGAGTTGGCGGACATATCCACAATACACCTTTGACTCGTCCTGCTCCTTCTAATACTTTGGCAGCAGCGCGATAATGACCGATATTTGTCATGCAGGAACCGATAAACACTTCATCAATTTTATCTCCCGCACATTCCGACATCAACTTAATATTATCCGGATCGTTAGGTGCCGCCACAATAGGTTCCTTGATTTCGTTCAAGTCTACTTCAATAATTTCGGCATATTCTGCATCCCCATCCCCAGACATTAATTCTGGATTTGCTAACCATTGTTCCATCTTGGCAACCCGACGCATAACAGTCCGCGCATC
>JBFRWR010000232.1:0-3129 GCA_051439685.1 Trichodesmium sp. | reverse complement strand
TCTTTCTAGTTCATCTACACTTAGGTGTTCTTGGATACTTAAGCGTCTTGGCATAATGGCGAGCGCTCCGGGCAATTATTTTTCTCCTCCTCTATTATACACAAACGATGCTACCGGACATGATATTACTTCCTAATTCAAACTCTAATTATCTTATACTAGAATTAGATTTATGATTCATCAAATATAAAAATATATAAATCCAAAATGTCACGCTAGGTAATAACCAAGGTAATAAAATTGCTACAGAAATATAAATTTGCAGACTAGCTAAACCATAAATTATAGTTAATAAAAATAGCACCATTAAAACATTTTTATGTTGACGATTTTGAGATTTTTTTTCTAACATTAAAACCGTTCTTTTTCCTAATAAAATAGCTATGCCAATTAACCATAAATTAGGAATAGGTATAACTAATCTTTGCTTGAGGAAATGATGGACCATATAAGCATGAATTTCTCCTCCTGTAAATGCCTTATTTAGATCGGGTGGTTGCTTTTGAGAACGCCAATAACGAACAGCAGCAGGTAAGGGAAAATTATCTTCTCCTGGAGATAAACCAGCATCTTCATACCCAGCAGCGATAATAAATACTGATGGAAGTTTCTCTAGTTTGGTTTTTGCTAATAATTCAGATTCAGTATTTTCTAAAAGTTGCCAAGCTGGTAAACGTAGAAAAACTGCTTCTGGAATTATAGAAAAATCTATAATTGGATGGAGCCACATTTGCCCTAATTCATAAGAAAACTTAGTTAAACTTTGCAAACGAGATGAGCGAGAAAATAAATCTAAAAAATCTCTATCTGTGGTCTGAACAATATGATTTTCAACTTCAGATGACCAATTAACTGAAGAATTAATATCGGGTTTTATCGCTTCTCCAGGTTGTACAAAGTTTAACTTGTGAGCAACTGCTAACCAATAAGCAAAGGGTAATGGTTTCTGAGAGGAATATTCGTTTGGCAGTACAGTTAAATGGGTGACATAAATATCATAACCGATGACAAAAGTATCTCCCTGTAGTCGCCACTCAGGAGCTGCTACTTCTGGTAACGCTTCAAACCAACCACCAGCTTGATTTCGAGAGGTGGCTAAGACAAACCAAGTATTTTGTTTTTCTATAGATGAGCGTAGGGTTTGAGCTAACTTTTTGTCATTTTCCCCTTGATGACGGTCAAAAAGATAGTCAACACCAATAATTTTAGCGTTGATATTTGTCAATTGGTCGATAATTTTGGCAATGTAGGCACGATCCATTGGTCTAGGATCGGATATTTTGGCTTTCTTAATCGAATCTTCGTCAATTTCGACTAACACTACAGGAGGCAAATTTTCCCGCTCGACTTGGTTAGTAAATTGACGATACATAGCTTGTACTAATACTCGATGCTCAATCAAAAAACTTTGAGTAGAAAGTTGCCAACTACATAAAACCAAGGTACTAATAGCGATCGCCTCTCTTTTGTTAGGCAACCACCTTTTGAGTTTTTGTTTGATACCCGATGGTTGTAGATGAAATAGGGGAGCTTCAGGATGGCGAAATAATGACGGGATTAAATATGTGCTGGGATAGGTGAGATTTTTCTCCACTTTCAAAAATTGACACGCTGCTAATAATGATTCGTGAACATCTTTATATTTGGCTAAACTTTGCAGAAACCGCACTAAAAATTCTTGAGCAACTTCGTTATGGATAGGTTCCCGCATTATTGCAACTTGACTTAAACCTAAATCTATTAAAGTATTGGCAATACTTAAGCCACTACAGGAATTAAAAATGGCAAATTGTAAACCTCTTTGTTTAGCAATACTCAGCGGTTGAGCAATTTCTGTAAGAGAGATAGAAACACCAGGAGCGATCGCTATTTCCCCTCCTGTGTTTTGAGTTTCATTACTGTGTCCAGCAAAAAATAAAATATCCCAACCTTGTTCGTTAGTTATTGCTTTTACAATTTTTTCTTTTAGTGCTGCTTTACTTTCTTGAGGTTGCCAACCGATAAATTCGACTTTAGCTATGGGAGAGAGGGATTTGACTGCATTCTTATCTTCCTGAAAATTTAAACCTGTATCATCTCCCAATATTGCTAAGACTCTAGCTTTACTGCGACGATGTTCAGATTCACATACTGTAGTGTTGCGAATATTAATTGGTTGACGGACAATTCTAATTTTGCAAAATGCTGCAAATTCTGTAATTTCCCATGCTTCCCAGGGTAAACGACATAAATCTTGGCAGCTACAAGTTAAAAACACATCTACAGTAGGTAGATTAATATTTTGCTGTAGCGATCGTAAACTTTCGGTTTTTTGTTTAGCTGCTTGAGCAATACTTGCTCTAATATCATAGAGTTGTTCATGTCGTAACCAGCGATGAAATTCGCACAAAAGTTGAGCTTCTGCTTGCACTAACTTTTGATGCCAATCAATTTGTTTATTTATTTTTCCTGTATTGACTACTCTGCCTCGTAAAGCTTTATGATAAAAACTCAGATAATTTTTTTGCCAATTTTGGTAAGATATAGTCAGACTTTCTGGATAAGGAATAGTCACATTTAATTGTTGCCCCATACCCCAAGTTAGTTCAAATAAACATACTTTTTCTACTTGTTGAATCTTGAGGTGAAATCTAGAATTAGTATGATTCATCATCTAAAAAAATCCGGCGTGGGAAAACCTATTATATCAAATCAGTCAGCGATATAGCGATATAATTAGATGGTTAATCTAGGAGTCAGGAGTCAGGAGTCAGGAGTCAGGAGTCAGAATGAAAGAAGGAAGAAGGAATCAGAATGGGAAGAGAATTTGCTATTTGATTCGGCTTTGTTGCACAAAGTTCCCGCTTAGGAGTCGCGATATTACTTAATTATGGCAAATGACCTTGAATATGGAGATACTTGAGAACTTCTTCTAAATGTAGTAGAAGTAAGTAAATTATATAGAATCCAGATAATTACTATAGCCAAGTCATTGCGACTGGAACGGAGTGGAAGGAAGCAATCTCATATAGAATCCGGTTATATAGTATATGTTGATAATTCTATAATTTTCAGTATTCAATCTCCCCTACTCCCCTACTCCCCTACTCCCCTACTCCCCTACTCCCGACTATACAATAACTATTCAAC
>JBFRWR010000231.1:0-5585 GCA_051439685.1 Trichodesmium sp. | reverse complement strand
GGTCAAGCTCTTCATGCTTGGCGACTAGAGTTACAACATCCCGTTTCTGGGGAGTTAGTCGAGGCGATCGCTCCTTTGCCAGAAGATTTTCTGACTTTGGTGGAGGTTTTGCGTAGACGTTCTGGGTTAAGCTAGTTATTACTGTACTAGACTGACACAGCTAATGAGTGTGCATTCGGGAATTAGACTCGGTAGGGGCGGGTTTCACCATAGGGACGTTGCATGCAACGTCCGTACAACGAGTTTCACATTGAGTCAAATAAACCCGCCCCCAATAATATAACCTACCATCGTGTAGGGCGGGCGGGTTTATATAAATCTGAGAGTAAGCATGAAAATTTATGCTGAAACCCGCCCCTACTATTGCACTATTTTAGTTCTGTCGGTCTACTACAAGAAGCTAATTTTTTTGATTATTATAATTATATAATTTCAGGAGTGAAAAATTATGGATCGTGGAAAAATTGTCGCTATTATTACTGGGGTAATTTCTATAGGGTTGGCGATCGCCTATTTAATTCTTGTACAACTATTAGATATGCGTGGTCCTGAAATGATACCCGCCCCCACTTCAATTTTGCCTTTTGTTTTTTAAGGAAAGATAGTTTTTTTCTAAGTAGTGATATTCCTCAGTCTACCTTTTTCATGCTCATCAGGTAAGCTGAAATAATCACTACTTATTTATCACTAACTTTAGTTTTTTGGATCAATCAAAATCATGCGAGTTTGGATAGGAATTCCTGTAGTTTTAGAAATCCAACCTGCTATAAAATAATCTTCAATGGCATTTTCAATTGTAATTTTTGAATGGTCGTAAGCTGGTACAGCAAAATTTTTAATAAATTCCTCTGTCGTTTCATCAAGACTAATTAAAATAGCTCGACGAGCAATTCTAGCCATCTGATTTATTACCGTTTGAGCATCTTCAATTAGCACTAATGCACTGAGACAAAAAACAAAATCGTAGGAATTTTCCTGAATTTCAGGTAAAGCTGTTTCAAATGACTTATTGATAGTTTTGTAACCTCTTTGAGCTGCATAATCTAGCATTTTAACTGAAAGGTCAATACCTGTATATTCAAAATCTCCCTGTAATAATTCACTTAGTAGTCCAGTTCCACAACCAATATCTAAAATACTACCTTGATGATGATTGTATTGATGAAAAATTTTAGCTGCCTCATTATGAAAGTTTAGATTACTTCTAGCTTTTGCCAGGTCATCATACTTAGCAGAATAGTTATCATAAAACTCTTCAGCAGAAACTTTATTTACCATAAATTTATACTTCAAAATCGACTTATATACCACCCCGTATAATATGATCGATAGGTAACATTAAATGTTAACTTTTTATTAAACTATGTACGGAAAAATTAAGGCATAAAGCCTCTACATTAATGGATAAAAAAGAAAAAAAATCTGTTTAGCCAATCCTCTTCTTTATCAGAAGAAGTAATTATTAATTATTAATTATTAATTTTTAATTATTAATTGTTGAACTTAGTTTTTTTGTTCAATATAAATCATCCGAGTTTGGATAGGAACAGCTTATTTACTTAAATGTATACTCTACTAACACTACTTTTTTTTGTCAAATAAAATATAAGAAATTGACTATAGCTAAGTGCTAACTATAGCAATTTTCAATAATTAGTAAAAATCCTAAACTCCCTACTCCCTACTCCCTACTCCCTATTCCCTATTACTGATAAATTTTAGTTGCCTTAATCATGTGATAAGCAACAAGTAATTGAGTTAAAGCTAGAGGATAACTTTGTAACAATTCCCCAGTTGTACCAACTAACTTACCAATATCTGGGTCTCCTTCCGGGGAGCAGAAATCTTTTAAGTTAGGCATTTCGTTGCAGAGAATCATTTCTAACTCATTTACCTGTTCCTTAGTCGCATGACTATCAATTTCCAAAACATCTACTGGTTTACCCATATCCCGGTCTAAACCCAAACGGACTGCAGGTTGAAAACTCGGACTACCTTGATCGATAATCTCTAGAAAATCTGGGTGAGGAATAGTAGGTCTGAGTACCAAACGGACATGAAGTTGGGAACTATTTTCATCATTTGAAGGGGGATAAAAAGTCACAACTACATCTGCCCATTTACGTTGGGGACGGATAAACTCCTCGGAGTCTGGTTCTCGCTTTTCCATCTCTTTCAGGACTTGTGCTTCATTGTAGCCCCTTTTCATTGTGTCCCGTTTTACTTTCCATTTCGCCCTTAATTCTTCTGGAGGGGCCAAATAAACTCTCACATCATAACAGTCCCTTGCTCCCCTAGTGGAATAACCAAGTAACCCCTCAACAATCACAAATTTGCTAGGCTGAATATATTCTGGAGGGTCAAATGTTCCGCTTGAATGATTATAAATAGGTTTAAGAATGGGTTGTCCGGTACGCAGCAGGGTTAAGTGTTGCTGCATTACATCAAGGTAGTTACAATCTGGATGAAGGGCAGTAATACCTATTTCAGCTCGTTGTTTTCGATCATAGCGATGGTAGTCATCTGTACAGATAACAGTAACGTTTTCTGGCCCTAATACCTGAGCTATTCCTCTAGTTAAAGTTGTCTTACCCGCAGCACTATCACCGACGATGCCTAGAATTATTGGACGATGAGTCATTATTTTATTTCTCCCTACCTGACAATGGCCTATATGATGCAGCCTGAAATTTTTACTTCAGCAACAAAGCCATGAATAATTAATAATTACCCCTTCTTCAAAGAAGGAGATTGAGGCTTAAGAAAAATTTTTGATTTTATCCACTTATATAGAATCCGGGTAATTAGTTATCGTATCGCGCTCCGAGTCAAGAGACGCGGTGACGGGGTGACACGGTGACGCGGAGAAAGAAAGGATTTGAATAGGATGATTTTTTCAATTCGTATTCAATATAACATTTGTCTTAACACGAAGTAATCACTGCGATTAGTGTATAACCGGATTTTATATTAACAGGAGAGGCTGCAAACCCAAATTGTCCAATTATCACTGAATAATTATTAATTATTAATTATTCAGTGATAGTTTATGTTATAATCTATTTGACTTTGGAACAAGACATTTGACAAATAGAAACAGGAATATTAATCGGAATTTCTATTAAAAATTCTGTTCCTTTTCCGAGTACAGAATTACAAGTTAACTGACCGCCATGTTTTTCTACTATAATTGAATAACTAATAGATAATCCTAAACCTGTACCTTTACCTATAGGTTTAGTGGTAAAAAATGGATCGAATATTCGATTTTGCACCGATTTATCCATCCCTAAACCATTATCAATAATTTTAATTTGTACTTTCTCCGCATCTTGACAAGAGGTAGAAATAGTAATACTTGGTTTGATTTTGATATCTGAATCTGATTCTGATTCTAATACTTCTGCTAAAGTATCAATGGCATTATTGATAATATTCATAAATACCTGATTTAGTTCGGAAGCATAACATTGAACTAATGGCAGTTCACCATATTCTTTGATAATTTTTATATTTATATCTGAAGATTTACCATAACCTTTAAGTCGATGTTCTAAAATTAAGAGAGTGCTATCTATTCCTGAATGAATATCTACAGATTTAATGTCCGCTTCATCTAGACGAGAGAAGTTTCTTAGGGATAAGACTATTTCGCGGATACGTTCGCTACCTCTTTTCATCGAACTTAATATTTTGGGTAAGTCATTTACGACAAAATCCAATTCTATCTCTTCCATTTTAGATTGAATTTCTGGCATTTTTTGGGGATAAAGTTTTTGATATAGTTCTATTAATTCCATTAAGGATTCGACATCTTTTTTCGCTGGTGTCAAGTTTCCATGAATGAAGTTAATTGGATTATTAATTTCGTGAGCTATTCCGGCTACAAGCTGTCCTAAACTTGACATTTTTTCAGATTGAATTAATTGAGCTTGAGTGGAACGAAGTGTTTTTAAAGTAGATTTAAGTTGAGTCGTTTTCTGTTTTAATTCCTGAGTTCTTTCCTCAACTTTTCGTTCTAAATTATGAGAATAATCTTCTAGTTTGCCATAGAGTTGAGCATTTTCTATGGAGATAGCAGCTTGGGTACAAATAAGTTTAATTATTTCTAAACGACTTGGGGTAAATGCAGCAATAGTTAATTTATTTTCTAAATACAATACTCCGATTAATTTACCTTGATTGAGTAAGGGAGTACAAACAATACTTTTGGGTTTTTGCTCGATGAAATAGGGGTAGCCAATAAAATCTTTTTCTTTGGCTACATTGTCAAAAAATATTGTTTTTAAGTTATGTTTAACTAAGTTAATTAATGTGGTTGGAACTATGCTAGTAATTTCTAATGGGATAGATTTTAATGTTACGCCTTTAGTTGCGGTAGCTATGGCTTGAACTATTAATTTTTCTTGTTGAACTACAAGCAGGACAACTTTTTCTGCTCCTGCATTTTTCATTACTACTTCCATTAAACTTGAAAGTAATTCTTCTAGTTTGATTTCTCTAGATAATGCTTGGGATGCTTGAATAATGGCAGCAAAATCAAGAGATTCAAAAATACTGGTACTGTTGGAAGGGTGAGTTTGGATTGTATAATGGAGATTTGAATCTATATTGGGATATGTTGTTGTATCCAATTTTAAAGGATGATATTGAGGTTGTAAAATGGGAGTTAGTAGTTGGGGATAATCTGTTTCTAAGGCATCTGTTTTTGCTTTTGCTCCCCATTTTGCGTAGCAGTAATATGCTTCAATTAGGTATGTTTGAGCAATTTTTTCTTTCCCCCATTCTAGATAGAATTTCGCAGCAAGTTCATTCGCAAGAGCTTGTTCTTGAATGTATTGATTTTCTTTGGCTTCTACAATAGCTTTATCATATAATTCCATTGCTTCGAGTTTTTTTTCTGTGATTTTTGCTCGCTCTGCTTCGACTAAATAATATTTGTGGAGAAAGTTTTCTGGACAACTATCTGACCAACTTTTTAGTTGTATTTGATTTGTTTCAATTTGTTTGAGTGCCTCACTTTTTTCTGTTTCTGGTAATCTTAAATATGAATTTAATAAAACTAGAGAACCATAATAATAATAACCACTAGATGTGGTAAAGCCGACACAAGCATCAAGTAATTTATTAGCTTTTTTCACATACTCAATACTAGGAATAAAATTTTGGGTAAGACAAGATTTATGAATTTGTAAAATGTAATAAATAGCAAGTGCAAGGTCAGACTTTGATGCTTCACAACGTTCGAGCCAAGCTTGTTCTGCTTGAACCAATTCAACACATTTTTCCTCGTCTAAAGTCTGAGATAAGCTATTGATAAAAAATCGACAAGCAGGAAGGATACTTAACAAAAGATCGTTTTTTATATTTTCCGCAATCTGATAATATTTATTGATATCTATAGCGATATTTGCTAAATTTTCACCTTGAAATAAGCGATTACAAATATTACCAAATAAGTTATAGCCGCCAAATTGAATTTCTCCAGAATTCAATCCAGCGACAAAACCTTCGTAATTAATTTCAGCAGCTCCTTGTATTGGTTTTGCCCATACTTGAATCCAGCTACCTAATAAAAGACAAAC
>JBFRWR010000230.1:0-5983 GCA_051439685.1 Trichodesmium sp. | reverse complement strand
AACTAGGATTTGAGATTGCTATCCGTTCCGGACTGCTCCGCAAACCCTGTCGGTCGCAATGACGAAAATACGTTGTAGTGCGTAAGTCCTATTCTTTTTATATTTTCTTCTCCTCTCTTCCCTCCTGTCTCCTGTCTCCTGTCTCCTGTCTCCTCCCTCATTTATTTATAACTATTCAACCGGACATGATATAAGTCCCGTTTGTACCAAAATCAACCTAAGATCAACAATATTTAACTGATTGATATCAATCCTACTTTGCATACACTAAAAAATAAATAGTTAAGCAGAATTATTGCAACGAGGGATTAACTCCAAACTGAGATAGATTTTGTATCAAAATTAACTTAAGAAAAATATTTAATTGATTAAAATTAACTCCCCCGGTGGGAAGTCCCGCGCTCTCCCGTAGGGGAGCGTCGGGAGTATGTCAATTCTAGGAACCTACACATATTATCTACGCCTAGATCGCAGGCCGCTATCTTTTCAGTTGGAGTTAACAACACCTCAGATTTTTCATAAATCACCTCAATTACATAACAATCACATTTAGGAACTATTCTCACTTCTGCCGCTACTTCATTTGTGTTAAAATTTTACAATACACCTAAAAAATAGTTAAGTAAGTCGGTGGGAAAATTTATAACTATGTAACAAAGGGTTAACAGTGGCAATAATTGTTAAATTTAATACGTTCTGTACTATCAGGACTTACGCAAAGGCACTATATATAATGTATTGGTGGGTTACGCTAGCACTAACACACCCTACTAATAGCGTTCGTGCATAAGTCCTGATAGTTTGGTTTTTTCACGCCGAGTTATTTAAATTTACTCCAAAAAAGGAGGAATCGGACAGTTAAGGGAAATGACGATCGCCCGCAAGAGTTCAGCCTCTTCTAATGTCACTTTTCGATCTACTAAAACTGTATAAGCACAAGCGTCAACCACAGACTGTTTAAGTTTAGGCGTTGCTAATTCTAGGCACTTCAAACTTTCACCTACCTGAGCTAGGGTATAATTAACAGGTTCTTTAGGTAGAGTTTGGCTAGTGCCTCCTGGTAGTCTAAATAGTCCAGAGCGAAAAGCGTAGGCAATCAAATCAGGGGAATTGTGCCCAACTTGGGCGAGAGCAGACAGCAGAATAATACAGTCCGGCCATATTTGCTTCATCTGGGTGAACTGAATACTTTGATCCTGTCGTTTGGCAAAGAAGTAGGGGGTGAGTCGATGACTGAGTACAACAAAAACTGCATACTCCGAGAGAGTCAGGTGATTATCTTCATCAATCAAAGCTTTAACCTGTTTAAGGAAGCGAGTACACTGTTTAGCCGAACCATTTCGTAGAGCAGTTATTGTCAGGTCAATTAGAGGCAAACGACTCCGAGCATCAAGCTGTTCTAGGTGAGGTATAACTTTGCTAACCATTTCCATAACTTCGGAAGGTTCAGACTCCTGTAGCAAGGCAAACTGGCGATCGCTAGCTTCTTTGTCAGAATCAAAGAGTAAACTATAAACTACAGCCATCGCCCCACTTGGCTCTTTGATTGCCATCCGTACCTCTTCTGGCAATTTGGCAATAAATGCCTGAGCGTGTTCCAAATGCTGGGAATTAGTTGTTCCAACCCCAGGCACAACACGATCTGGATTAACTGACAATTTGTCTATTTTAGGAGGTTTTGATGACGAATCTGCGAATCCTAGCACTGGTTCTTCAGTAGGGGAAAGTGGTACTGATGGTTGAGTATTAGTTGGAACAGAAGATACCCGATCTCCCAAGTTATCCAAGCGACTGATACGCTCCTCCAGGGATGGATGGGTTGACAATTCTCTAGCAAATGATTTCAATGCTTCTCCAAAAAACATATGACTAGCTTCTTCTGCTTGAGGGGCTTCCATTTCGGAACCAGATTTATATTCCCCTATTTTTCGTAGAGCGTTGGCAATACCTACCGGGTTGCGGGTAAACTGAACGCTAGAAGCATCTGCTAAAAACTCGCGCTGACGGGAAATGGCACTTTTAATTAGACGTCCGCAGAAAAACCCAATATAACCAATAATATACATGGCTAAAAAGATGAGAAATCCTGAATTCTCGTCTTTATTCTTTGAGCCAGAGCTTCTAGTATTATTCAACAGATAGCGACCCATGATGTGGATTAGCAGTAGACCCTGTAGTATTCCAATCAGTCTCAAGTTGAGGCGCATATCTCCATTAAGAATATGGCTAAACTCGTGAGCGATGACTCCTTGCAATTCATCTCTAGAGAGTTGTTCGAGACATCCTTGTGTGACTCCAATTACAGCATCATTAGGTGTAAACCCAGCAGCAAAAGCATTAATTCCCTCTTCAGTATCTAGAGTATAAACTGCCGGAATTGCAACCCCAGAAGCAATTGACATTTCTTCCACTATGTTGAGCAATTGTTGTTCTTTTTCATTTTCAGTAGTTTGACTGACCAATTTTCCACCCAGGTCTTCTGCTACTACTTTTCCACCAGCCCGTAATGCCAGCAATTTGTGAATACTTCCTCCACCTATGGAGACAATTGTTCCTGCACTAACAACCGCAAACACTTCTGGATTCCAAGTTAGCCTCTCAAAAATCGCCCATGCAATTGGAATATATAAAAATATAATTATACAAAAGACAGCAACACAAAATAACCCAAGCAGATAAAAGGTGTTCTGTCTAGCTCTATCTTGATGTTCAAAGAAATTCATAAACCTATCGCATTGAAGTAAGATTTTATATTACAGCAGTTTTCATTTGAGTAGACTACAGTAGGGACGTTCCATGGAACGTCCCTACAATGTTTTGGTTGTGACAATGTGGTTTATCAATCTGAAAACCGCTGTATGTCCGGTAGCATCGGTATTGTATAGAGAAGGTAAGGAAGAAGTAGGGGCGATTTCCTGCGGAATGCTGCGCAAACGCAAATCGCCCCTACAAAAGAAGGAAAAACCTTACATGGCGGTAGATATTTCCCAAACTTTTACACAAACGATACCAACGGACATGATATTAAGTTTATGTAGCAGTATTTATTAATGTCATAATGTCAGTTATTCGAGCAATCAGGATATGTAATAATTTCACTTTTGTCTGAGAATCTAGAATATTAGAAAATTAAAACAAAACTGCTGTAGTAACGTTTCGCTATTTTAGAAAGAAATTTGAGGAACTTCTTTCACTTCTGGGGGAGATTCTTCAAGCAATTTGGCTTCCTGAAAATTAAACGTATTAGCAACAATATTACTAGGGAATACTTCTCGCTTTGTATTGTAGAGAGTAACTGCATCATTAAATGCTTGGCGAGAAAATGCAATCCGATTTTCTGTGGAGCGTAACTCTTCCATTAGTTGTGTCATTGATTTATCAGCCTTTAAGTCAGGATAGGATTCTGATAGAGCAAATAACCGACCTAAAGTCCCTGTGAGAGCTGCTTCAGCTTCTCCAAGTTGTTGCATTGCTTGAGGATTACCAGGAGCAGATGCTGCTTGAGTATTTGCTGAGATAGCCGCATTTCGTGCTGCAATTACTGCTTCTAAGGTTTCCCGTTCATGTTTCATGTAGCCCTTAACTGTCTCAACCAGATTAGGAATTAGATCGTAGCGTCGTTTAAGTTGTACATCAATTTGAGCATAAGCATTTTCATAGCGTTTTTTTAGGATCACGAGGTGATTGTAAGCATTAATAATTATCACAGCCAACACTAATATAACTACTGCGAGCAGAATAAGTTTACCCATTAGCTTGATTTTCCTCTCCTATAATTTTTGGGCGTTGCAAAATCAGGAATGATGAAGTCTGAAAGTAGATATTTTTAGATAAATTTTTTCTTCAAAATATATACAGTCTAAAACCTATTATCATTTTTTAATGTGCAACCCCATTTTTTTACTATCAATCATAAGCTTACCTTATTTTTTTGTAGCAGATCAAATAATATTATGTTCGTTAGAACATTTACAATTAGGCTTTTAGTATTGCTTTAGCTCTGATAGTAAGTAATTTAAGGGCTAGAGCAATACTGCTATCCAAAAACGGCGTAACTATCCGGACATAATATTACACATTTTATGGGAGAAAAAACGGCACTCGTGTCAGTCTGAGCAAGGAAATTACGTCAATATCCTAAAAATTGCTAGAACTATTGATAATTATTGCTCTGCTGATTAAATCTCAAAGTCTTTATCTGTAAAGGTTATAGTCTTTTTTCATCCAGAAAAAGTGCAACAATTCTTGCTCAAACTATCAAAAAGTCAGGATTTTAGGCAAACCAAGGGTAGAAAAATCTCCGAACAATTATTCCTCCAATTTTTTCTGTCTCCTGTCCGCCGGAATTTCACCGCAAAGTGCGGTCATGTCATAGCGACAAACCTTGTTCCTTATTCCGCTAGTATAGCAGAACTTCACTCGGCTTTATTACCCGCGTGTCGTTATTCAACCAGCCGTTAAAACAGGGGCTGCGTACTTCCTCCCGACGTTTTTCCGGTTTAAATGGTAAAATTCTTTTAGCACAGGCATCTTGCCTGTTAATTGTGTAGTTCAAACAATGGGAAATTCTCTCATATATTTAACTTATAAATAATGCAGCCAAATACTAATAATTTTCAACGTATTGCTCAAACTATTATAGCTACTCCTAGAGTTATGCAAATGTTAGGTCAGGAGAAAAAACGAGTCACTAATACTCGAATAATATTTCTCTTAGGTATTTTAATTATTCTAGTTTTTTCTTGCCTACAAAGTGAAATAAATTTTTTAACCTTATTTCAACGTAGCGGTAATATGACTGAATATATTCAATCATATTTTCCTCCGGATTTTTCTGATTGGAAAATCTATTTAGAAGATACAATAATTACTATTTCTATGGGTATTTGGGGAACTGTTTTAGCAGCTATAGCAGCCGTTCCTTTTTCTCTTTTGGCATCTGAAAATATTAGTCCAGTTTGGATAGTACAGCCTATACGTCGAATTTTAGATGCGATGCGAGCAATTAATGAAATGGTATTTGCCCTAATATTTGTAGTCGCTGTTGGTTTAGGTCCGTTTGCTGGAGTTTTAGCTTTATTCGTACATACAGCAGGTACTTTAGGAAAGCTTTTTTCTGAGGCAGTAGAGTCAATTGAACCTGGTCAAGTTGAAGGTATTCGTGCCACTGGTGCTAGTAAAATTCAGGAGATTATATTTGGAGTAATTCCTCAAGTAATGCCTTTATGGACTTCTTTTGTTTTATATCGTTTTGAGTCTAATGTTCGTTCGGCATCGGTTTTAGGAATAGTTGGTGCAGGTGGAATTGGTGTTTCTCTTTATCAAAGTTTTGGTTCTTTTTTATATCAAAAAGTTTGTGCGATTTTAATAATCTTAATTTTGGCAACTTCGATAATTGACTTATTGTCAGCAAAATTGAGAAATTTGTTGGTTTAAAAATAATTGAATAATAGAGTTGTTGATAATTAAGCTAAAAAAAGTGGTGAAAATATCGTTGTTGCTTAATGGTATTGATTTTTAGATTAGGTATCAAGGTAAAACATAAGTTTTTCAATTTTACCTTCAGCTATTTACCATGAGATTTCAGCAACGCCAAAATGTCACTATATTGACGTTTGATGTCGGTTTTATGAAGCAGCAAATTGATATGTTTATGTAACTGGTTCTACTATATTTCTATTTCCTTTAATTTCTGACTTTTTCTTCTGATTCTTTGATTTGTTATTTTTAGTCTTTGCTCGTTGCTGAACTACCTCTGGTGGTGGACCATAATCTCCATCACTGAAGTATAGTCGCTCTACTCTGTTTTCCGCTTCTACTTCAATCCACAGACGAGCGCCTCCTGCTTGACTTGCATTTGGTTGGTGTGGTTGATAAACGATTTGGCAAGGTCCATGAATTTTCAGAGCGTGGCAATAATCTTTTTTATCTCCCACTTTCACAGCAACTGCTGGATGAGATGTTCCATTGTCTCTGTTGTAAT
>JBFRWR010000229.1:0-14031 GCA_051439685.1 Trichodesmium sp. | reverse complement strand
TAATATTTTCCCGCAAAATTTGACGAATGAGAACGGTCAATCAGATGATTTATACACTATAAATACTTAGCTAACCACCTTTTTTCATACTACTTTTAATGTTACAATTTGACGTGCGGAATGTGAGCTAATAGACTTCTGCAAAAATTAAAAATAAAATCAATTTTTCTCGATAAATTATTAATTAGTCTCCCCTGTTCTCTGTTCCCTTTTTTCTGGAGATGTCTAATAGATATAGTATTTCTTAACCTTGTGAGGTAAGTTTATTCTTTTGTCTCTCTTTGTCTATCTAAACTGTTGTGGATTTGAACGACTGATTGTTGTGTGTTTTTTTCAAAGGAAAACTCTTATTAATTATGACTTCTGACTTCTCACTTCTGACTTGCTAATACGCATTTAAAATGCGTATTAGCTTATTCCTTGTTCCTTGTTCTCTCAAACAAACCAATTTTATACCTCGTGCTTTTTGGAAATTGCTATAGCAATCAGGAATAAAATGTGAGAATGGGGCTGTTCCTTAACAATATGGAAGATAGGATTTATCATACTTAAAAAATACATCTTTTTCTTCTTCCCAGTTCCCTGTTCCCCGTTCCTTGTTCCCTAAAACTTTCCAACATCTCACAATTCAAATCATATTGCTATATATGACATTAAGTAATTTTTTACGGTTTTGATTAATTTTCTGATGAATAAAGATTTTATTATCCCATTCTCTGATTTGGCCAATGGTTAATGTTTCATAATTACTCGAAATAGTTACCGAAAAATAAAGGTATAAAGCCTCTCCTTTCAAGGAGAAACAATGAATTTATTTTCCTTTTATTCAATCCTCTTCCTTTTAGGGAGAGGTAATTATCAATTATCCATTATTGAAATATGTCAATCTTTTAGATTTGCATAAGTGAGTAAGACTAACTCAAAATCTAAATTAGTCACAACTATTGCTCTTTCAATAGTATTAAAAATTTAAGATTTTTTCCAACCTCTAACAACTAATACCATTTCTCAAAAATATTCCTATATCTGTAAGTGTGGTGTGTAAGAATCTTGTCTATAGTCCTGAAAAAGATATATTTTTCAATACACTTTTCTCCGTAAAAAGACTGTCTAAAAATTATATATAAATTGTCTATTTTGTCAAGGTTTATGTGAAGAAAGATGTTGATAAAGCATAGCTTTTCCAGGAGGGCTACTACCGGGTAGCGGAAGTCATAAGTTTTGATTGGTAAGGCTTTGAACATTTTGTGACTGGTAAAATATTTCCGCCATCCTGCACTAGGGATATCTAAATCAAAATTCAGACTTTTCCAACATTTTCTAATAGTCTGCTGTTCCCTATTCCCTAGTGCTATATATAGCAAATTTTTTGAGTTTTGGCCTGGAAAAATAAAGGGATAAAACCTCTCCATATGATTGAGAAAAAAGTGCTAGGAGATTTCTTGATATTTAATTCCTTTACGGTTTTAAACAGAGGTAATTATCGATTATCTATTGTCAATTATTCATTTTTATATTTACCCAATTATTAATAATTAAATAATTATGGTTTAAAGCCTCCCCTTTTAAGGGGAAAAAAAGAAATGATATTTCCCGATATTCAATCAAGAACGGTTTTAACCAGAGGTAATTATCAATTATCAATTATCAATTAATGAAATATTTTGTTAGTCATTTATGAAAAAAAAATCCAGGTTAATAAAAATTTTCAATTTGCATCCGAAAAATTTCTGAAATGAAAAATTCTGATAGTAAAAATGATGCGAAACAGTAAGTAATAGTTGTTTAAATCTCAGGAAAGGTTTTGATAAAATGTCGAATAATCAATCGGAAAGTATTAATTTGGTGGAAATTGCTAATCAACTACAAATAGAAGGTAAGTTGGATGAGGCAATAGTTAAATTTCAAGCTGCCCTAGAAACTAACCCTAAGTGTTCTTTAGGATGGAAAGGTTTGGTTGAATCTTATCAAAAACTCATTGAAAATCATCCTCAAAAGTTAGAAAACTATCAAATTTTGGGAGAGATTCTCAGAAAGCAAGGTCAGTATCAAGTAGCGATTGAATATTATAATGATGCGCTGCAAATTTTTCCTAAAAATGAATTTATTTATGAGTTACTTGGGGATACTTATAGAGAAATAAATGAATTAAGTCAAGCAATTAATTATTATCAAAAAGGAATAGAATTAAATCCGCAAGCTGTTTTATTATATGTCAAAACAGGAGGGATTTTCAAAGAAGAAGGAAATGTAGAGGAGGCTATTAATTTTTATCAAAAAGCAATGGAGTTAAATCCTGATAATTGTTTGGTTTATATTGGCTTAGGAGATGTTTACCGCAAACAGGGAAATTTAGAAAAAGCTATTACTTATTATCAGGATGGATTAAATAAAGAATTGAGTCCTGATACTATTTGGTTGTATATCAGATTAGGGGGTATTTCTAAAGAGGAAGGAAATTTAGAGGAGGCTATTAATTTTTATCAAAAAGCAATGGAGTTAAATCCTAATAATTGTTTGGTTTATATCGGTTTAGGAGATATTTATCGCAAACAGGGAAATTTAGAAAAAGCTATTACTTATTATCAGGATGGATTAAATAGAGAATTAACTCCTGATGATGTTTGGTTATATATCAGATTAGGCGGAATTTTAAAACAACAGGGAAATTGGGAAGAAGCTGTTAGTTATTATCAACAAGCAATAGAGTTAAATCCTGATAATTCTTGGCTGTATATTGGGTTAGGAGATATTTATCGAGAACAGGGAAATTTAGAAAAAGCTATTACTTATTATCAGGATGGATTAAACAGGGAATTAACTCCTAAAAATGTTTGGTTATATATTAGATTAGGTGCAATTTTTAAAGAGCAAGGAAATCTGGAAGAAGCTGTTAGTTATTATCGGCAAGCAATGGAATTAAAACCTGATAATTCTTGGGTTGATATTGGGTTAGGAGATGTTTATCGAAGATTGGGGAATTTAGAAGAAGCTATTGTTTATTATCAGGATGGATTAGAAGCTATTCCCGAAGATTATTGGTTACATATAAAATTAGGAGAAGTGTTAAATCAAGTTGGCAATTTTGCAGGAGCAATTAGTATTTATCAAAAGGCAATTCAACTACAGCCAGAAAATTTAGTTGCTTACAAAAATTTAGTTATAGCTAATACCAATATTGGGAATCTTCAGGCAGCTTTAGAAACTTATGAACAGGCGATTAGCTTTAATTCTCATAATCCTAGTATATATGTTAATTTAGCTAGTTTTTATATTAATCATTTACAAAATTTTGAAGCTGCTTTAAGTAATTATCAGAAAGCATTAAACCTAGACTCAAACAATTTACCTGCTTCTGTAGGTAAAGGTAAAGTCTTGGTGAAATTAGGCAGATTTGAACAAGCTAAACAATTATTTAGTGAATTGACTGAAAAGTTTCCCGATCAAACTCTGGTTTGGGAAAATTTAGCTAAGGTTGCTGAAGAACAAAAAGACTGGAATAGTGCTTTAGAAAATTGGGAAATAGCGATAAGTAAGTTTCCTGAAAATTTGTCTTTTTATCGTGCTAAAGGTAATGTCTTAATTCAGTTAGGTAGGTATCAGGAAGCAGAAGTTGTATTTAAGGATATATCAGAAAAATTTTCCTATAAATCTGATGGTTTATGTGGTTTAGCTCAGGTATTAGAAGAACAGCAAAAATGGGAATTAGCATTGACAAAGTGGCAAGAAGTAATTGAAAATTTCCCCCAAAATATTCTTGCTTATATCCGTTGCGGTGAGATTTTGATGAAGTTAGAAAAAGTCAAAGAAGCAGAGTCGATTTTTCGGGAATTGTCGCAATATTCTAGTGAAGGTTTTCTATGTTTAGGTCATTTATATTTTCGTCAAGCCAAATATCAAGCAGCAATTGATAATTATGAAAAAGCGAGTAAACTAGGAAAAACCTTATCTGTTTATCCTCATATTTTTAGATGTTCTTTGACTATTGGAGATTTAGATAAAATCAACCAATTTGTCGATAATTTTATCCAGAAAAAATATATATTTAATCAACATCGCCTGATTAATGAAATTATTGAAACTTGTGAACTGGCAGCTAATGGCAAATTAAATCAAGCATGGAATCTTTATCAACTTAATATAGAAACTTGTCGAGATTTTTATAGTAAGAATGTACTCGAAGGATTGCAATATAATCACCTTCTATTTATTTTATCTGCCTTAAGTTTAGTTCGTTCTTGTCTAGCCAATAATCAAGCTGAATTTGTGGAAAAGATAATTGATTTTATCCATAAAAATCAGAAAATATTTATCATCCAACATATTACTCTATCAATAATTTATCTCTACTTAGGACTGTACTATACAAATGCCAAAAAATATAATCAGGCAATTCCACATCTGGAAAATAGCCTATTATTAAATCCCGACAATCAGTCTTGCTTACCTCTAATCAAAACTAATTTACAGGAACAACATAATCATCTCGCAGGCAAAATTCCAGTATTAGTTAATTCGCCCAATCAAAAAATAGTTATTATGATTATTTCCTGCAAAAAAAATATAGATAAAATCCAAACCTTGAGAGAAAAACTATATCAAAAAATCAACCTACCCTACTGTTTTATAATTGGAGAACCAGAATTAACAACTGAGTGGAAAAATGAAGGAGATATTTTATATGTAAAATCTCCTGATAATTATGAATCTTTACCCCTAAAAGTTGTCCAAGCATTAAAATATTTCCATTGTTGTTGTAATTTTCAGGGAGTGTTGAAGTTAGATGATGATACCTGGATTAAAGATATTCCTAGATTTTTAGAATTGATAGATTGGTTATCAACAGAATCTACTCATAATTATATAGGTAATACTATAGGATATTCTATTGGTAGGTCTTGGCATTTTAGTAAATGTGAATCTAAATCTATTGATAAAACGCCTTATGATTTGCCATTTGTTGCCCGGTGGTGTGATGGGGGTAGTGGATATTTTCTATCTCGAAAAAGTCTGAATATTTTGTCTGAATATATGATGAAATATCCTGGTTGTTTCCGTGGAGAATTATATGAAGATGTCTTAGTAGCCAAAATTTTATATTTGAATGGGATTAAACCTTATGATTTTAATTTAGTTCAATTAGGAATTATTTCTTCTGATATTCAGGCAAATTTACAAGAGTTAGATGCAGAAACTTTTTTAAAAGAAGGGCGAGAAGCTGCCAAACAAGGAAATTTTCAACTTGCTATTGAGAAGTTTCAAAAAGCTATTGAAATTCAACCAGACCAACCACTAAAAGTTTATAAAAGGTTGAGTCAATTTTTTGTAGAAATAAATCAAGTGGAGCGAGCAATTGCTGTCTTAAAAGCAACAATAGATAGATTTCCTGAAGATGCTAGTCTTAATTTAAAATTGGGAAATATTTTAACAGAAAAAGGAGAAAGTGAGTCGGCTTTAAAATATTATATTCAGGCAATAGAAATAAATCCTAATCAACCACCAAGAATTTATCGTGCTTTAAAATTACAGGTATTTCAAGTTTTAAAATTTGAGGAAATAGGATTAGTTTATTTACCAATTCCTAAATGTGCTAGTACCACTCTCAAGTATATTTTTTACTCTTTAAAATTTAACCAAAAATATTCTCAACCTATAGAAGACATTCATCAGTTATGGTATTCTTATACTGATGTTTTAGAAAGTCTGCAAAATTTAGATAACTATTTCAAATTTACTGTGATTCGTGACCCAATAAAACGACTATTATCTTGTTATAAAAATCGGGTATTGCATCATAAAAGTCTCTGGTTAAAATCGGTGCGAGGAAAATTAGAAAATGCCGATTTAAAACTAGAACCAGATATTAACTATTTTGTGGAAAATTTAGAAAATTACTTTCAAATTTCTGATGCTATGATTCATCATGCTTCACCACAGAACAAATATATAGGTAAAGACTTGAATACTTATGATTTGATTTGCCCAATTGAAAATTTAGAAAATCTCAGACAAATAATTTCTCAAAAAGCAAAAGTTGAAATAGAATTTCCTCGACTACAAACTGGGGGTCCGAAAATAACTCTTCAAGATTTAACCGAGAAGTCTTTGACAAAATTGATAGAATTTTATGCAGAAGATTATCAACTATTACAAGATTTTTATTCTGTTGATGCTATTTTACAAGAGTATAAAAAAGTGAACAGTTAGTGTTATGCGCAAGTCAAAATTTAGTAGGGGTGAATGGCAATTATCCCCTACAAAAGTTAAAATTTAAAACTAATCTCTGAATTAGTTTTTCCTACAGAAATGCTCCGCAAATAGGATTTACCAATCTATGCGTAGTGCTAAGTAGAGTATAAGTAGAGCAAGGTAAAAAAAAGTGTTGGATATTTAGTGATAAAAGCCTTAAAAACACTGATATAACTTACTTCTGAACCAGTTTGCAATTTGATACATAAAGTACAACATTTACCACTTTCTACTTATAGCATTTCTCAGACTAATAGAAATCTCCGAAAATCAACAAGAAAATCAGTTCTTATCAATAAATTATTAATTATTTCTTTCTGTTCCCTGTTCCTTCTTCCCTCTTTTATGGAGATTTCTAATGAAGTAAACCTATATTTATTTCTATTTTATCTCAAATCCGCTTGCTTCTGTTAGAATAAACTGGCTTTATAGGAGTTTAATGTTAGTATTGTAGAGCATTTGATACAAACCCAGTTTCTCTGCTTTTTTATCAATTTTATCTATTATTTGAAAACACAAAATATGTCTTTAAATTTTGAATCAATTTTAATTGTCACCTATGGTAGAAGTGGCTCAACTTTACTTCAAGGTATTCTGAACAATCTTGATGGAGTTTTGGTCAGAGGCGAAAATAATAACTTTATTTATGGATTATATGAAGCTTACAAAAAATTGATAGATACTCGAAATTATGAAGATATTAATCAACCAAATAATTCTTGGTATGGAGCAGGAGAAATAAATCTAGAATTATTTTTGCATGATTGTCAGAATCTGGTTAGGAATGTTTTATTAGGTAATCAAAATAATCAGCAAAATATCGTCTGTTATGGATTTAAAGAAATTCGATATTTTGAAGTCTATCAACACCAAAAAGATATTACTTATTACTTAGACTTTCTCGCTAAAATTTTTCCCACTCCTGCTTTTATTTTTAATATTAGAAATCTAGATGATGTCTTAAAAAGTGGTTGGTGGGCAAATATGGATGAAATAGATATAGCTGCATCAAGAAGAGGGCTGAGGGAACTTGAAACAAATTTTAATTCTTATCAAAAAAAACATCCAGATAATACTTTTCTGATTTCCTATGAGGAAGTAGTTTCACAATCAAATAATTTTCAATTATTGTTTGATTTTTTAGGTGCTAAATATCCAGAAAATATGAATGAAATTTTATTAACTCCTCACGGCTACGGTCAAAAAAATATTCAGGCATATCAAAATTTTATTCTCAAACTGAAACCTGCATCTTTATATAGTCATTTATTTGTTGTTTGTGAAATTGATAATGTGCCAAACAAGATATTACCTGGTCAAGAATTTAATCTTGCTGGTGTCGTTATTCCCAAAAATAATCAAATTTCTGTTTCGGCAATATATATAATTTATTCACAGCAAATAATTAAAGCAAAATTAGGCTTAAGCTCTCCAATTTACGGAAATAAATACTCAGAAATTACAAATAGTCAAAAAGCTCGTTTTAAATTTCATAATATGATTGTTCATAATTTAGAAGAATTGCATATTTTTGTGGAAATAAATAATCATCAAAAAGTAGAAATAGCTACAGTATTTTTTAAATAATTAAACTTTTAATTATAGCTCTGCTGATTAAATATCAAAGCATTGAATGATAAAGGTTTGAGGAATTTTCGGTCGGGAAAAAGTACCAGCTTTTTGGTTGATAAAGTGGAAAAAGTGAGCATTTTGGGTAGATTATGGCAGAAAAATCAAAGGACTATTCTTCCTCCTGTCTCCTCTATAATTCCCACTAATCCTGACTCCTGACTCCTGACTCCTACCCTCCACCAAAATACTTTTTCAGCAAACCCTAATTAGGGTTTGCTGATTAAATATCAAAGTATTTACTGATATTAGTTTTAGCCTTTTTAGAAGGTGAAAAAGTACCTAATTTTTACCTAAGAAGACTGAAAAAGTGAGTATTTTGACGTATAGTTGGGCAGAGTTGGCAAGGAATAATATCAAATCCGGTTGAATAATTATTGTACGGTAGGGAGACGCGGAGACACGGAGACACGGAGACGCGCAGATTGAAGTGTAGACAGCAATTATGAACATATACTATATAACCGGATTGTATATAATTTTGCCGACTACCTCCGATACAACTCCCTCCAACTCAAGAGTCTTAGCTATTCCCTACTCCCTGCTCCCTACTCCCTACCTCCACAAAAATACTTTTGAGCGCAAACCCTATTTATCAAACAGGATTGGGTATAAAACCCTATCTTTTAAGACGAAATGTTTTTGGAGTGGGGCGTAATATCAAATCCAGTTGAATACTTATTATATAGTTGGAGGATTATATAGTTGGAGGAGTCGGGGAGTCGAGGAGTCGGGGAGATTGAATATTGAAGTGTAGTTATGCACATATACGCTTGTAACCGGATTCTATATAAATCCCCGTTACAAAAAAAACTTCTGACTTCTGACTTGGTTACACTTTCTCTGTCTCCCTACCATTCCTCTGCTTCCCACACTCCCCACCCTATAGTTTTTTCAGCAAGTCCTAATTACCTCCAAACCCAGGAGTTGGGTCTGTAGGAGTAGTTGTCAAGACAGACCTATTGTAAGGGTTAATCAAATCAGGAGTCCGAATAACTGGGGTACTAGAAAATTGTCGTCTTTGTTCATCTATATATAGCTGATTAACTCGACGTTCATCACTCTCAATAGCTTGCTCTGGATACTTGGGAATACCAAAATAACGACCTATCTGATGCAAGAGACTTCTTTTACGGAAATAGTTACCAGAACTTCTCTGAGCGGCTCGGTTAAACTCTTCTGCAAAAGGTTGATATGTACGAGCAGAATCTTGTGGATGTCCCGCTTCAGCGATCTGGACAGATGTTAGGGTGGCGATCGCCGAGACAAGAATAGTGCCACTGAGACTTTTCCAATTCATGGCCATGCTTTATGATTGATTTAGATTATTACTACAAAATTGCTCGTATTATAGCAATGAGATTCTGAAGCAAAATAATTATCTATTTCGAGATTACTGAGTATGACAAATCAAACTTCATCATCCATAGCTAGAAATGATTTAAGCAATATTAAACAAAAATTGCTCGATCTATTATGTCAATTAGCCTATCGTGAGGGAGATTTTGTTTTATCTTCTGGACAACGTAGCTCTTATTATATAAATGGTAAATATGTTACTCTTCATCCTCAAGGTGGTTTGATAATTGGCCGATTAATATTGTCCATGTTACCCGAAGATACTCAAGGAGTAGGGGGGTTGACATTGGGTGCCGATCCTATTGTAACTGCTGTTAGTGTGGTGTCTGCTTATGAAAATCGACCTATACCAGCTTTAATCATCCGTAAACAAGCTAAAGGACATGGCACTATGTCTTATATTGAAGGGCCAATATTAGATACTAATGCTAAGGTAGTTGTGTTGGAAGATGTAGTCACAACTGGAGGTTCAGCAATGATAGCAGTTAATCGACTACGAGAGGCAGGTTATCAGGTTAATCATATTATTTCTCTCGTAGATAGAGAGCAGGGTGGTAGAGAACTTTACCAAAAAGAAGGTATTAACTTTGAGTCAATATTTACCATATCAGAGTTACAAGTAAATCTGAAAAATATTGGTCAGAAAAATGACGACTAAAGCAGATTATACAGAGTCAGAATGGCAACTTTTATTACAGGCAATAACTTTAGTATTGATGATAGTTATTGCTTCTGACTTGACATTTTTCTCGACAGTAAAAGAAGTATTTGCTTTGAATAAAATCATTAAGCAGGTTAAGTTAAATTACCAACATAATCAACTTATTCAAGATTTATTAGTAGATAATTCTGATAGAGAAACAAAAATTTCAATTAATGAAATAGAAAATGCTGAAAATTTTGCAGATTTTCTTGCAGATGGTCTAGAAAAACTTAAAGCTGCAGTGGCGATCGCTCATCTTAAAGCGACTTCTATAGAAGCTCAAGAATACACAGAATTTCTCTATGAAATAGCTAATCAAATAGCTAATGTTTCAGGAGAAGAAATATTTGGAACAGGACCGAAAGTTAGTGAAAGAGAAGCTCTTGTTTTAGAACAACTAAAAAGAGCTTTTGAACTGGATTAATTAAGTGTGGGGAGATGGGGGCATTTTTCTACTTTTTTCCCCTATTTTATTTCTCAATCCCGAATCAAATGACTCTTCCTAAGTTGAAATATTTCTTTTTTCCTGACTCAATGACTCCTCAGTGTTAAGATAACTAATTACCCATATTTTATATGAATTATCGACAAAATGTGATATCAACGATAATGTTGACGCTGAATATTCCGTAAATGATAAATTATAATTTATCAAAGATTATAATTGTTTGACATCATATCTTGTAAGTAGTAGATACAATTACTAGACACCATATAAACTAGAACAATTAAATTTGTTGGTAATCAAAAAAATATTCAGAACCTTTATCCATTTTGATGCGTAAATAAACTGCTGTATCCCAATACCATTTTCCACCGTATTCAATGCTATTTGTCTATACCCGAACTTGGAAATTTTCTAAGAATAAAACATTAGATTGAATTTTATCATTCCAACAAATAATCACAACTACTCCGCTATCTTGGCTACTTGTTTTTTTCTGAATCCTGATTCTCTCAACTTTTCCTACAAACTTTCCACTTTGACCATAGGAAGTAACTTTTTTTCCATTTATATATTGAAGGCTTTGACTGGATTTGGTCAAGTTTAAGGAAGGAGATTTTTCAACAGAACTAATAACGGGATATTCTTGTTTATAGTTTTTATTTTGCGGTTCTTGGTAGGGATTTGAATTATAATAAATTTCTTCTATAAGTTTGATAATTGGTGTCATTATTTCTATAATAGGAATAGCTGTTTGAGGAAAAATTATTGAAGTTCCAAGAAGTATCAGAAAAGTACCAATAATTTTATTGTCCATGATTTTTTAACTCCTTTACGAGTCTTGTTTTTCTGTTTTTAGAGAACTAAATAATATTATGTTTCGATAAACACTAAGTTTAAAGTCATTACGACTGGAACGAAGTAGAAGGTTTGCGGAGCATTCCGGAACAGATAGCAATCTCATTGATTTAAGATATTTATTCTATTTATTCGTAATGATAACTATTCAAATGGATATTATATAACTATCATTTTGTAGATTTAAGAGAATTTTATAACTCAATTTTTCTCAGTTTTTCTAAAAAATAGGCTGTTTTCCAGCAAGCATCTTAAATATTTTTTTTTAACTTATATTATTAAATATTTAATACTCGCTGGAAACAAAAACTTTTATCTATTTAATGTAAATTAAAGCCAAGACAAATCCTGGCAGTAAAGTCATAAATTACCAGTTAAAAAATTTCTATCTTCGAGGCGTTAAACTATAAGTATATTTCATTTTCCTTGGTCGAATTATACTGAAATTCACCCACTTTCCATAGGCACAACTTGAATTAGCATAATGATATTCAAAACGACTGTTTTCTACACATAAAGACTTACTTCCTGACCATTTTCCACCTCGAACACCTGTGGCATAAATTCCATAAGTTCGGTTTCTGACTTTCCCATCCACAAGTTTTTTACACTCACCTGGATCTATCTTCCACCAGCCTGAAGTAATCCATTGATCTCCTGATTTTGTAGCTAAAGCAACACTAACTCGCTCGTGAGCGTCGTTACAAACTTTTAATCCCCGAACTTTGGCATGAGCTGGTAAAGAAATTAAAGGAATTGCAGCAGTAGCAAAGATAGTAATAGCAGTTAAACGAGCAGCTAAATTAAATTTAAACATCTTGATTTTTCTCCTCTAATAACATTGAAAAATGTTTGTTAGTTGTTACTTATTATTCGTTTAAGTTAGAATTTTTTATTCAATTATTTTGGTAGAATAAGAGGGATATTTCAGTTATCAGTTGTCATCTTCTTCTTTGTTTAGATGAATGGGGAAAATATTAATCATCAACTTTGTTCCCAAGATAAAATGTTGACAACCATGGTGAATTTAGCTTTGATAAATTTAGTGTTGTTGTTCTACTTATTACTCTGTAAAGTTGATTAAATTTTATTCAAAATATTAGGGACATTCCATGGAAAGTCCCTACAAAGATTTGATTTTTATATTATTGAGATGTCACATTAAAACCGCAAAATTTCCCGACAAAAATCATCGGGAATCGGTTCAATTTCCCAGATTAAACCTTCCCCTGGCTCTAAAATTACATCTACATAAATATTTTCTACAGCATAACTAGATACAGCTTCATTATTTTCAAAATTTTCTCCATTTTCTGTCAGTAATCGCAACTTAAAGCCTGCCGGAATCAAACCACCCAAAGCTACATTTTGCAGTTCAAATCGCCAGATGATTTCACCATTTTTTACTAGACTAATTACCCGTAAAACAAAATACTGTCCGGCAATTTTGAGTTGCTTGGATAAAAAATTATCTGTGGGAATTTCTAAATCTTCTGTGGGTAATTCTTTGGCAAATGCTAAATCTGTTTCTTTATTCAGTAATTGCCAACCAATTTGTTCAGCTAGTTCATTAATTCCTTGTTTGAGCAATTCTAAGACATTGATTTCTGATACTTCTGTCTCATTTTGGAATTTTAATTCTTCTAAAATTGCAAATAAATTATCCAGAGGTTGTAGTTTTTCTAGGGAAATAGTTTCTGGTAAATTATCCACATCTTTTACAGGAAAATATCCTAATACTTTGGCTTTATCCAAAACTTGCTCGAACTTTACTGCGACAAAACCAATAATATTTTCTTGTAAATCGGGAGGTACAGAAAATTCTGTTTTTCCAGGCAAAATTGGAATGCAAAATAATCTCTTGTTTTCTACTACTAAGTCTGTGGCATTTAACACTCCACTCAGAATCGGATTTAAACTTTTAACCTGTTGTAAATCTGTAGCAAAATCTAACCATTTCAATAAATTATTAACAGCCTTAACAGCGAGGATATTCAAATAAGTTTGTTTCCCAATTTCTGGATTAGATTGTTCGGCTGCTACAGTGGCAGCTTGTTGATGTGTTTCAACATCTAAAGTGACAATTATTGGTTGTAATTCTGTTCTATTAGTCATTGTTATTTTCTCCTAAAATTTCTTTGATTTGTTCTGCAAATAGTTCGTTGTACTTATCGAAATTCTGCTCAATATCTCGATTAATTTCTTCCAATAAACTCTCAGAATGTCTGTTCCAATAGCTTTTAATAGTTTGATAGTTAACGTTATACTCTTTGGCAAGATTTGCCCAATTTCTTTTCTTTTCTGGTTCAGCTATAATTGTTATAGTTTTATTTTTGCCGATATATTTACCTTGTTTTTTGTCAACAATAACCCAGTCTTCTTTAACTGTTACTCTTTCGCCACAATTGCTCAAATAAAAATACTGAATTATTTTTTGAGCATTACATTCTGGATGTTTTTTGGGGTGAACTTTCTGTAATTTTCCTTCTGGATCGTTCTCAATGTAAAGTTCTAAAATTAGACCTTTTCTTTGAGTTTTCTGATTTTGTTGATGGCTAATATAAGTCTCAAAACCATCTAATGTAGGAACCTTAAACCCGTCATTAGCTAATAAATCTATCCAATCTTCTTTTTGCTCCTCACCCACGAAAGTATTAAGACTAATTTCTTTATTTGTTTTGCGGTATAAGTCAATAATGGCATATTTCAAATATCCATTTATCCACATTACATAACGCTGTCGCACCAACAGAGGTGAACTTTGACTAATATCAATTCTCCACCTTTG
>JBFRWR010000228.1:0-3028 GCA_051439685.1 Trichodesmium sp. | reverse complement strand
AGATGAATAATATACCTCGGTCTGAAAACTTTTTCAAAAGGATGAGAAATACAGTATCAAATATTTTTAATCAAAATGAACCAGAGCCTAGCAGTAATGATAATGATGAACAAGAAAAGTATACCGTGCTGCGGGGCGGTTCCTGGTACGACCTTCCTGATAACTGCCGTTCTGCGTATCGCGACGTCATCAATAGGCGCGGCATCCTCAACTCCTATATTGGTTTTCGTATTGTGTGTGTTGGCGGGAGAACTCCTCCTTAACCCTTTACTCTTTTCCCCTTTTGCCCTTTATTCTATTTTCTTTTTTCCTTTTTTGTTTCCGCCGTCAGGCGGAGCGATTTTTTTTTCAAATATTTAAGATTGTTAGGTATTTGAGAATAAACCAGGTTAACAAATGACAGAATTATCAATTATTCAAAAAACTTATGATTTAATCAAATATTATGTACCGATAATTGAAAGATTTCCCAAGGTTCACAAATTTACAGTAGGAGATAGAATTATCAATCAGTTATATAATTTATTGGAAGGATTAATTAAAGCAAAATATGCCTCAAAAAAATTAGACGATTTAACTAACCTCAATGTACAGCTAGATATATTACGCCATCAAACTAGACTATTATTAGATTTTCAATTAATCTCTCTAAAACGCTATGAATATGTTAGCAAACAAATTGATGAAATTGGAGTAGAATTAGGAGGGTGGATTAAAAACCAAAGACAGCGAGAATAAACTTTAGTAATTAATAATTTCCATTCTTTAAATTGTATCAATTTTGAAGATATTATGAAGCGTTATGGCAACTTATACCCCCAGATTATTGAATTTAATAATATTCATTTAGCAGCTAAAAAGGCACAAAAAGGTAAGCGGTTTAGAGATAATGTCTTAGCATTTAATTACAACTTAGAAACAGAATTGTTAAAAATCCAGCAGGAGCTGACAGACAAAACTTATCAACCAGGGAATTATCGAACCTTTTATCTCAGAGATATAAAAACTAGGTTAATTTCAGCAGCACCTTACAGAGATAGAGTCGTTCATCATGCTTTATGTAATATTATTGTGCCAATATTTGAGCGAACTTTTATTAGCGATACTTATGCCAATAGAGAAGGATATGGGACTCATAAAGCTTTGAGACGATTTACAGATTTTGCTCGTTCCAGTCGTTATATTCTGCAATGTGATATTAGAAAATATTTTCCTAGTATTGACCATGAAATTCTCAAGCAATTAATTAGACAAAAAATTAAATGCCCAGACACTCTCTGGTTGATAGACACAATTATTGATAATAGTAACGAACAAGAAGAAATAATTAATTATTTCCCAGGAGATAATTTACTAACTCCAGTGCAACGGAAACATGGTTTACCAATTGGCAATTTAACCAGCCAATGGATGGCAAATATTTATCTATCAGGCTTCGACCATTTTATCAAAGAGCAACTTAAAGTTAGAAAATATGTCCGGTATGTAGATGATTTTGCACTTTTTTCTGACGACCATCAATTTCTCAAAAAATGTCGGATAGCTATTGAAGATTATTTAGCTAAATTGAGATTAAAAATTCATCCTATCAAAAGTCAATTATTTGAGACAAAAAATGGAGCAAGTTTTGTAGGATTTAGAGTTTTTCCTGAAACAATTCGAGTGAAAAATAGTAATCTTCATCGTGGTAGAAAAAGATTAAGAAAATTGCAAAAAGATTATGCTCAAGGTAAGATTGACTCGGAATATATTAAGCAATCTCTTAATAGCTGGGAAGCTCACCTAGAACATGGAGATACCTGGCAATTAAGACAACAAATATTCAGTTCCCTTGTATTTGCAAGGAATTGAAGAAGGGGTAGGCGAACCCGACTGCGGGGCGGTTCCTGGAACAACAATCCTAATAACTGCCGTTCTGCGTATCGCAACAACAACAATAGGCGCGACAACCACAACAACAATATTGGTTTTCGTATTGTGTGTGTTGGCGGGAGAACTCTTTACAGTCAGAGTTGGCAAGTGGGAATTTGTCAAGAGTACGCCGAAGAGTTCAGCCTATTCCTGAGATGCTGGTAACGGTGTCCAAAAATTAAACTGGGTTGGGGAACTTGGTAGGGTAAAACTGAAGAGTTTTTCAACCCTCTCAAATAATTAATAATTAACAATTATAATTAGTGAATACTCTTCCAATTAAACGTCAAAGCAAAAGGTTCCAAGGATACAGGGAATATGTTGATAGAGATAAAAATGTTTCTCTAGAAATGGTATTAATCCCTGGTGGAACTTTTACAATGGGGGCACCAGAATCTCAAGAGGGAAGTACGAGCAGAGAAAGACCCCAACATGATGTAACTATCTCGGCGTTTCTAATGGGGCGTTACCCTGTGACTCAAGAGCAATGGAGAGCGATCGCTTCTCTAACAGACTTGAAAGAAAAAGAGGATTTAGACCCAGACCCCTCTCGTTTTAAAGAACTGTATGAAGGTATAGATAGATGGCAAAGACCAGTAGAGAGTGTGAATTGGTATGAAGCAGTAGAATTCTATGAAAGACTCTCAAAATTAACGGGAAAGAATTATAGACTGCCGAGTGAAGCAGAATGGGAATATGCGTGTCGTGCGGGAACGACAACTCCTTTTCACTTTGGAGAAACTATCACAGGAGAATTAGCTAATTATAACGCCTCCGAAACTTATGCTGATGAAGCAAAAAGGGAGTATAGAGGAGAAACTACCCCTGTAGGCCAATTCCCTCCTAATGCCTTTGGATTATATGATATGCACGGGAATGTATGGGAATGGTGTATGGATGACTGGCATGATAATTATGAAAATGCTCCAACTGATGGGAGTGCTTGGCTTGATAGTAATAAAAGGGAAAATATGAACAATAGACCTCTCCAGATGAATAATATACCTCGGTCTGAAAACTTTTTCAAAAGGATGAGAAATACAGTATCAAATATTTTTAATCAAAATGAACCAGAGCCTAGCAGTAATGATAATGATGAACAAGAAAAGTATACCGT
>JBFRWR010000227.1:0-6110 GCA_051439685.1 Trichodesmium sp. | reverse complement strand
CTAAGCCATAACAAACTAGAATTATATCAACTTGCCTACTTAAGTTATCTAATGTTTGGAGAAGCGCAATATACCTACTTTCACTATTGGAAAAATTAAAATAAGCCAGAATAGCAACTGTATCCATAATGAATTATATTCTCTGGTTATAGAGTACGAGTCAAGGCACTCACATTTGCAATGGAACAGGACTTACGCAAATCCTGAGAAACTGCTTGTCAACTCATAAAAACCTCTCTCCAAACCTCTCTCCAACGAGGAGAGAGGCTTTGAATCCCCCATTCCCTTGTAGGGAAGGGGGGCAGGGGGGTTAGGTTGGCACGGATTCATCGGTTCCATGCAGCACTTCTCAAACAGCTTCTTAGACAAAACGCTATCCGTAGAGGGCGAATGCCATTCGCCCCTAGTAGATATGGCGCTTGGTGTGTAAGTCCTGTGGAAATTAAAGAAGTTGACTTGAGGGGATGACAAAACAAAACCTGCTCCCTCCCTCCTCATCAACTGAATTAATAATGGTTTCCTACTCTTCTATGATGCACCGCAGGCAGAATATCTGAGTCACTAACTCGCCCATTATCAACAGTTGCATAAATAAGCCAATGGTCGCTTGCTTCCATCCGACTTGCTACTTCACACTCTAAATAAGCTAGAGCATCACTTAAAATCGGACTACCATTATTAGCAGTTTGAGTATTGACTCCAGCAAAACGATCTGCACCGGGTGGAAAGCGCTTCAGAAAATGTCGCATCAATGCTTGATAGTTATCTTCGCGCAATACATTTAAAACAAAGCGATCGCCTACTTGCATTAGCGCCTCAATAGCTCGGTCTTTTGCTACTGCTATAGAAACTCCCAAAGGTTGGAAGCTAGCTTGCACTACCCAAGAAGCTAACATGGCACTACTAACCTCACCTTTAGTCGCAGTAATAATATACAAACCTCCACTCAGACGACCTAAAGCTTTATCCAGGTCACTATCGAGAGATTTCATTTGCTTGATAGTTTCCTTGAGAGTCAAAAGTTGCCCTGCATCAGTCCCCGCTTCCTCACATAATTTGTAAGTTAATTCTGAAGGTGTTTCTTTAATGAGAATATTGGGGAATGCTTGTTTGAGACCTAATTCTTTAAACTGGTTGGCAAGAGGATAAACAGATAAGTCATCTCCACCACCTGATTCAAACAAACCAAATGCTTGCTTTTTATTCGCTGCTGCTAAAATAGTGCTGATAGCTGCTTCAGCAGTGCTAGCTGCTGGTCCTGTTGTTGGTGGAGAACCAACAATAATTCCTGTTGCTATTTCTACCAATTCCCTAACTTCTTGAGGATCGGCAGATTTGAGGTCTACCATTTCTACCGCAACGCTTGTTTTTGTTATCCCCCTGGCAATGGCTTGGGAGAGGCGATCGCTATAACCATAATCAGAGGTATAAAATACAGCAACTGTTGTTTCTGCTTTGCTTTTTGCTTTACTCCACTCTTCATAACGGTTGGTTAATTCTACTAAGTTATGACGTAGTAGGGGACCGTGACCTGTGGCAATGGTATTGATATCTCCTAGTTTTTTCATGCGTTTCATGGCATTTAAAACTGAACGAGCATTAGGAGCCATTAAGCATTCATAATAAAACTTATAATCTGCTTCTATGTCACCGAGATTTTCATCATAGGTTTTGTCTGAGCAATAGTGCATCCCAAAAGCATCACAGGTAAATAGGATTTGGGATTTGCGATCGTAGCTAAATATTGTATCAGGCCAATGTAGATTTGGAGCTGATACAAATTCTATAATATGACCGTTGCCTAAATCTAATTCGTCACCATTTTTAACTATTTGTTTTTTAAATGGTGTGTGAACTAAATTTTCTAAAAATTGAATTGCAACTTTTGACCCAACTACTGTCACTTCTGGAGCTAGTTCAATCATATCTTTGACTAAACCACTATGATCTGGTTCAGTATGACTAATAATCAGATAATCTATATCAGTTGGTTGGATCAAACCCCCTAGGGTATCTAGGTATAACTGGCGAAACTTTTCATGGGATGTATCTACCAGAGCATTTTTTTCTCCTCGAATGATAAAGGAGTTGTATGTAGTACCATTCTGGAGTCCAAATTCAATATCAAAGCGATCGCGATCCCAATCTAGAGACCTAATGACTGTAGTATCAGGATCGACTTTATTTGTTTCTATTGTGAGTCTTTTTTGTACTCGGTCTGCTATTGCTACCATAAGAGACCTCTCTCTAAAATGATTATTTTTATTGATTTTTTAACATTTTTACACAATTTTACTATAACAGGACTTACGGATATCCCTTTAATCTACTTTTTCTTTAAGTCCTAGTTTTTGATGCAAACATTCATTATAGTATCATAACTCACGCAAAATATAAGATTAGACACTATTTGTAGGGGTAAATGCAATTCACCCTTACTAGATATGGTGGTTCTGCGTAAGTCCTGAGTATAATATTTTTTCTTGTTTAGAGTAGGTACAAAATTTAGATTTTTAGCGAACTGCTTCAGAAAAAAATATAATTTTTCTGAAAAATAATGTTTTACTTGCTTCTTGATTTTATTAATAAACAGTGAAAACATAGCTCAGGTAACTGTCGTCATCTAAAATACGAAAAATAATGGGAAGGGTGGTCTAATATAAGATAAATAAATTTATGCTATATCTATATTTATAGATTTTTCCATCTCTCGATCTGCTTAAACTCTCTACCATTCCTATCAATTCTTGGTAGCAAATATTTCATATTAGAGGAAAATCCTAGTAATTTTATAAAAAATCACAGATTTTATTTAATAAAACAACAATTATTCGGCAAATATAAAAGCATAAAAACACAAATAATACATTTAAAACTGGAAATAATAGTTTAAAAAAGAATTTATATTGATAATTATTTAATTATTAAAGTCTGTGATAAGTATCAAACTATATTTAGTAATTAGCATTAAAAAATTATGTAAATACAGGAAATTATATCCAGAGTAAACCACAGCTATAGTGAGAAAGATACAAGCACCACAAAAGTTTTATTTAAACTCCACTTGATTTACTGATGTCTTATTTAAGATTTTAATTTCATATACTATAAATCTAGTATAAATATAGTATTTAAGCATTTTTTCAAGTTCCGATCCTCAATCAAGATATGTAATAAAAGTTTTAAGATTTTACATCATCCACCTAATCTACATACAAAATGTTATACAAATTTAAAAAAGATCAAATTAGATTTACTTATTTGGATTGATCAGAGATATTTTTATCAAAATATGGTAAACTATTGGGGTTTTGCTACTATCCAATGGCAAAAAGGAGAAACAATGAAAAACCGATTAGCCACCGTTGGAGTTATCACAACTACTCTATTGCTGGGGACTAGAGTTCCACCATCCCCAGCACAGGTCTGTTATGGTTATGGATATGAGAAAGCAAAGTATGAAACTGCTAACTTCAATATCAATATATGTGAAACCCGAAAAGGTGAATATATATTCATTGGTCAACCAAAAAATGGTACTGAAAAAGATTGGCTGATCGTTGGTAATGTGACAAAAAGAGGCAGTTCTTGGGAAGCTTATGATCCAGTACAAGGAATAGAATATATTATTGGTCCAAACCAATATCGTGTAGATTCTCAGACACAGAATGGCCTGACAGAAACTGTAATTAATTACCAAGCTAAAGGAAAAATTCAGTCACAAACTTGTTATGTACTCCGACCAAATGGACTATATATTTTTGAGACACGAAACTCAGCTAGTCGTAGAATTGGAGTAGTAGAAAATGGCCAGAGAATAGAAGTGACGGGAAAAGAAGAAATTGGTAGTGGGACTCAAAGATTTGTAGAAGTTAGGTATCCCTACGAAGGATATATAATTTCTAGAGATAGTAAACAAAGTTATATATCTGGTTGTTCTTCCGTTTTCTAATTTAATTAAACTCAAAATAACAGATTGAATCTATCAGGAAATATAAATTCAGGAGATAGGGAATAGGGACTAGAGAGGAAGAAATACTCGACAACTATTTTTCTGTTAAAAATCTAGGAATATATTTCAATAATTAACAGAAGTAATTATTAATTATCAATTATCCATTATCCATTATCCATTATCAATTATCAATTATCAATTATCCATTATCCATTATCAATTATCAATTATCCATTATCCATTATCCATTATCCATTAATGAACACTTGTTATATTTTAGTCACTATTCTCTCTCTTAAATACTTATTTGATCAAAAGTCTCTAAAAGGGAGTAAAAGCTATCATAAATTATTGTTAATCCCTCAAAATTTGTAGTAGTTGATTCTAGTAATTTATAAAGTCCTATTCCTAATCCTAAACTACCCTCTGAGAGCATTAGTAAAATTCCGAAAGATTGCCACCTATTTAAACCATAAAGTTGATTATCTAATTTTACTAATATTCCGGCAGATATTAAAACTAAACTATGAAGAGAAATATGGATCCATGTAATTACAAACACAAATAAAAAAGCAGTAAAAATTGTAGAAAGAAAAGTATAAATATCAGATTCAAACCAAGGCAGTAAAACTTTAAAATTCAACACAGGAAAGGCTAAAATTGCATCTAAGAAAATAATTCCAAAAATAACAACTAGATATAATAAAAGAGACACTTGAGCATTAGCTAGATGCCAGCCGAAAATGCTATAGGTAACTAAAAGTAGGGAAAAAGAAAGAAAAGGTATTTTTTTCACATCAGTTTATAGGTTAGTAGAAATTGCTTGAACTGGACAAGCTGGAATACATTGTTCACAGACAATACAACGAGACCTAATAAAATTTAAACGAAAAGTATCAGGATGTAAAGTGAGAGCTTCTGTCGGACAGACACCAGTACATAAACCACAATCTACACAGCTATTTTCATCAATTAAAATTTCTCGACTAGCTAAAGATACATCTATATTCTGTATTCTCATCCACTCCAGTGCCGCATCTAACTCATCAATATCTCCTGATAACTCTAACACTAACTTACCCACTTGGTTTGGTGCTACTTGGGCACGAATAATATTAGCAGCAACATTAAAATCTTTCGCTAACCTATAGGTAACAGGCATATGAATTGAGCGTTTAGGAAATGTTAACGTTACTCGTTTTTTCACAAAGTTAATCCTCTGAGCATCTAAAGTTATTTAGTTATAGCGCTACGCGCTAGGGAATAGGGAG
Organism: Trichodesmium sp.; assembly: GCA_051439685.1. Lineage (GTDB taxonomy): Bacteria > Cyanobacteriota > Cyanobacteriia > Cyanobacteriales > Microcoleaceae > Trichodesmium. Next base: position 884 of record JBFRWR010000227.1, on the reverse strand, counting down.
TAGGGAATAGGGAGTAGAGAGTAGAGAGTAGGGAAGAACACGGAATGGGAAGTTGAAAATCAGAAAAACAACTGTACCTCACCATTCTTCAGAAACCCTATATGAAAATTGCTAAACTGATGAATATAGTTTCTAATTGTAATAATTATTTAATTTTTTGACAATGAACCCAAACCAATCTAATCTGACTACCAATAGTTCCTCTCTAAGTATGCGCCTGAGAAATTTGATTATTGTATTGGTAGCGATCGCCTTATCAGTCACAATTTTTCTAGGACTACAAAAATCTAGCACCTCAGTTTCTTTAAATGAAATGGCTGAATCTGCAACCCCTCTGGATGTGGCCTTAAGTAATAGTAAACCAAGTTTAGTGGAATTTTATGCTAACTGGTGTACTACTTGTCAAGCTATGGCTCCTGAGTTAGAGGAAATTAGACAACAATATACTCAAGATGTGAACTTTGTGATGTTGAATGTGGATAATAGTAAATGGTTGCCAGAGTTAGTTCAATATCGGGTAGATGGTATTCCCCACTTTGTATTTTTAGCTAAAGATGGGTCTGAAGTTGGACAAACGATTGGAGAAGTTCCCAAGTCTGTAATGGCAGCAAATATAGAAGCTGTAATTGCTGGAAATTCTTTAGCTTACGACGGTCAAATAGGTAAAGGTTCTGAATTTAATATACCAGTTTCGCCAATTAAAGCTAGTCAAGCTGACCCTCGGGTTCATGGTAGTCAGGTGCAATAGTTGTAGGTATTCAGCTATAGCAATCCTATTTTATTTGTGTATAGTTGAAAAATCTTACCACTTTTAGGGAAAAGGCAACAAGCAGAAGTTTAGGCGTTGGTAAATCAAGAGATGAAACTTTAAAAGTAATCTGTTT
>JBFRWR010000226.1:0-11486 GCA_051439685.1 Trichodesmium sp. | reverse complement strand
TATGGAAACCATAGATATTAAGCAAGCCCTCTCACAAATTGAACGATTATTAGAAACGGTTGCTCAAGGAGAAATAATTATTATTACGAAAAACCACCAACCAATGGTAAAATTAACCTCAGCTCAAGCTCAACCACAGACTAAACGACCTCCTTTATTTGGTAGCGATCGAGATATGATTTCTATAAGTGATGATTTTGATGAACCTCTAGCAGATTTCAAAGAATATATGTAATGCGATTATTACTAGATACTCATAGCTTAATTTGGTTCTTTGCTGGTAGCTCCTATTTAAGTGATACTGGACGTAATTTGATGGAAAATCCAATAAATCAAAAACTAATTAGTTTAGCTAGTGTCTGGGAGATGGCTATTAAATAAAGTAAGGGGAAACTAACTTTACCTTTGTCTTTAGAGCCTTATATTGAAGCAAAAACTCAATTAGAAGATTTTACAATTTTGCCTATTAATTTAAAGCATTTATCGTTAGTTAGTAACTTACCTTTTCACCATAATGACCCTTTTGATAGATTATTAATTGCTCAAGCTATGATCGAAAAAATACCTATCTTAAGTCGAGATTCTATTTTTGATAAATACAATATTAATCGGATTTGGAATTGATTTCCTTAAGTATTTTCTATTTTGGCAGTTTTCTAACGAGCTGTCACCGTGAAATATTGAGTAATTAATAACTATCTAACTAACCTAAGAATTAAACTACACCCCAGACTCCAAATATTTATACATATTAATCCGTATATCCGTGGCAAAATTATTGTGTGATATTCTTCCTAAAAATCCTCCTCTAAAGTTTCAATTAATAAATTCATTTGTTGCTCACCTTGAGTCAGAAAAGCTTCACATTTTTGCAAATCTCCCACAGCAAGAGAAAATTTTTCAAATACTTCCTCTAATGTTAATTCTCCTGATTCAATTTCAGCAATAATTTCTTCAATATTAATGACAGTTTCCTCATAATCAAATTCCATTTTTTTACTCCAGATTCTCAGATTCTAAAATATCCATAATTTTTACTTTTACCTTACCACTATTTAACTGGATTATCAATTCTTGGTTTGTTGTTAAATCAGACGTCGAATTTACCAACTTACCATCAGTTTTTTGCACAACTGCATAACCTCTAGATAAAACTGCTTTCGGGTCAAGTGCTGCTAACTTTTGCTTTAACATCTGACATTTAATAGTTGCTTTGTCTAAAGTTCGGGAAGTTTGAGGAATATTTTTTAGACGATTTTTCAGAGACTTTAAATTTGCCTTTTCTTCATTAAACCTAGTTTTCAAAACATCAATAATTCTTTCTCTTCTTTGACAATGTTCGGCATAAAGTTGATTTTGGTCTGGCACAACTTTTTCTGCTGCTGCGGTGGGAGTATGAGCAGAATAATCTGCCACTAAATCTGCTAAATTTTCATCTCTTTGATGACCGATACCCGTAATAATTGGAATTTTACAATCAGCAATAACTCTAACAACTCTTTCATCATTAAAACAGGATAAATCTTCTACTGCTCCACCGCCTCTAGCTAAAATTATTAGTTCGGCGCGTCCGTCTAATTCTACTTTTTTTATGGCTTCAACTATAGCAGGAGGAGCAAATTCTCCCTGTACTAATGTTGGGGATAATAATATTTTTACCATAGGAAACCGTTGTTTAATTGTGCGTTGAATATCTCCCCAGGCAGCAGCAGTATCCGAGGTTACAACGGCAATTGTTTGAGGAAATTTAGGGAGATTTAGTTTATTTTCTCGGTCAAATAAACCTTCTGCTTCTAGACGAGAACGTAGTTGTAAATAGCGGATATTGTTTATTCCTTCTCCAGCAAGAGAGACCGTATTAACTATTAATTTATAGTCGCCTCTAGGAGGATAAAGACTAATTCTACCTGTGACAATTATTTGTTCTCCTTTTTCAGGTTGATGATGAATATTTTTGAGAGTATTTCTCCAAATAGCACAGGGAAGAGAGGCAGAGTTATCTGGTTCGGAAAGTGTGAAATATAAGCCACTAGAATGTAAATTTGCGCTAGATACTTCTCCAATAACTGATATTTGTTGAAGTTGGTAGTCTTCTTCTAATAATTCTTGAATATAAAAGGTAATTCCTGCTACTGATATAGGAGATTCTTCTATGGATTGTTCGGGAATATTGGCAGTCATTGATGATAGTTTGTTTTGGTTGGTTATTGTGGGTAAAGTTTACAATAGATGGAAGCTAAAAGTCAAAATATTAAGTAGGGTGTGTGACGGCATTTTTAGTTGTATCTTTGATAATTTATATTTTTGTGCCGTTACACACCATTAGAATAGAATCGTAAAATAAGCGTAAAAAGAGTAGGTTGGGTTGACGTAGGTTAGCGGAGCTTATCCGTTAGGATAAACCCAACGAAAAGAAGCCTATTAATTTTCTTTTTTTATCCCCTTTCAAGGGAAAACTTGAAGCATAATTTTATAGTCATATTCAAAATTTTATTTGGAGTCACTATAATTTTTCTTTGAGTAATTTTTGGGGTGGGATAATCAGATTATTTTACTCAAACGTTATAGTTTTGTATTGGCGATCGCTCCATAGTAATCCTAAATGATTTGCGTGTGAAAACTATAGGGGTTTGGTTGACAAATCCCATTTATATTAGGGTTTGGAGACCAAACCCCTACGATACAATCTTACAACTTATGTAGGCTCGCTCTGAGAATAAAATTATTATTGGTTTGGCTTTTGGAATTATAATATAGTAGTTGTTAATAATGTGAGAATGGATGTAAACTATGCCCGCTAAAGACATTTTCCATGATGCTGTTAAAAACGCTTTAATCAAAGAAAATTGGATGATAACTGATGACCCCCTTTATTTGGAATTTGGTGGAGTTGATTTGTATGTTGATTTAGGTGCTGAAAAACTTGTTGGAGCTGAAAAAAATGGAAAAAAAATTGCTGTTGAAATCAAAAGTTTTATTCAAAAATCTGTAATTTCTGAATTTCATAATGCCTTGGGACAATTTATTAATTACCGTACAGTATTAAAAAGAAGTCAACCGGAAAGAAGCCTCTATTTAGCAGTTTCCGAAGATACTTATGCAAGTTTTTTCACTCTTGTATTTACTCAAATAGTTGTTGAAGAAAATCAAGTAAAGTTAATTATATATGATGCAGAAAAGGAGGTAATTGTACAATGGAAAAATTGACTAAATATAGAAATTATATCAAAAAAATTATTACTGATTATAGTCAATATACACCATCTTATGGAGAAATAGAAGTACAAGTAATTTTTGATGAAGAACGAGACCATTATCAACTTATAAATGTAGGTTGGCACGGCAATAGACGAGTACGGGGTTGTGTATTACAAATAGATATTAAAAATGAAAAAATCTGGATACAACATGATGGTACAGAAAAAGGTGTTGCTGATGAATTAGTAGATTTAGGAGTGCCTGCATCAGATATTGTTCTGGCTTTTCATGCACCCTACAAACGAAAATATACGGGTTTTGCTGTGTCATAAAATTATTGAAATTTTAATTTTTCTGCTCTAATTTTGTTTCTAAAATATTCAAAATAGCTGTCTACTAATATCATGTCTCTTTGAATAACCACAATAAAAAATTTAAGGAGTAGGGAGTAGAAATAAATTTACAAAATATTCTCGCGCTTGAGAGAAGAACATTTTTATTATGGCTAATTAATGAGACTTGATATAATAGGAAAAATTCTACGATTAATTGTTAGGAAATACAGCGATTTTTCTATGAGTTAGGTATGTCTCTGACAGGCAAGATGCCTACGCTACTTTATATTGAAAAAATCAATTTTACCACTTTCCCATTCCTCCCCAAGCTGCTCCAGAAAAACACCCACCAATTGCTCCTAAACCAGCGCCTAAAATTGTTGATAATATGGAATTCCAATGGGAATCAATTCGCATAATACTAATTAAATCTATTGACATTAAAGGTAAACTTCGACCTAAAATTATTCCAATAATTACCCCTAAAAAACATCCCCAAATTCCACCTAAAAAAGCACCTCTGATTCCAGATAATTTATTTGATAAAGGCAAAGTTGGCGCACCTAAAATCGGTCCAAAAACAGCACCGCCAATTATTCCACCAGTAGCACCGACACCCATAGCTGGAATTATGCTACTTATTAATATAGATACTAATTCCAGCAAAGAATTAGTATGATTCATGCTTTTCTGAAACACAAAAACTCCTGCTAAAATAGCTCCGATAATTGTGCCTAAAAAAGCACCCCAAATTGCTCCTAAAAATAAACCGCGTCTTCCCCAAACTCTGCCAGGAACAGGTAATGCTAAAGGTGGTTTGAAAGCACTCCAAACACCACCCCAAATAGTACCTAAAAATCCTCCAAATATCAGTGCTTGACCAAATATTTCCAGGCGGTTACTGATGCCATAAACGCTACCACTAATAGCAGCAGCAATAAACCCTCCCCAGAATGCTCCCATGGCACATAAACTTCCACTAGAGAAACCCATAGGGATCACATATTCCCAGGCGAGAGCGAAGAAACCACCCCATAATATTCCCATGATAATGCCACCAAACACCGCAACACTACCTTTAATTATGCCTAATATTAATCCTGCAATTGCTGCAGCAAACAAAACTCCCCAGAGACTACCCCACATAGCATCTTTGGCAATTCCCACAATACCATAACCACCACCGGGTAGCGGAATTATTGGCGATGATGGAGGTTTGCTTTTAGTGGAAACAGGGGTTAATAATGGTTGATACTGCCCCATTTTCCGAGTGATAATAATAGGTTTAGGAGGTTTTGGTTTTGGCGGGGAAGTGTTTTTTTGTTGCCCCACTGACAGGAGTTTCCACTTTTGGGGTTTTACTGGTTGCAAATGTTGTTTATTTCGGACTGCTTCCCGCGAAGGAAAGGGGTCTCTTCCTTTTAAAAATTTGGCACGTTCGCACCACGGACAAGATTTTAAATAATTACCATACAAGTGCTGATGATTTTTCTGGCAATTTACCAGACTATTTTCTGACTCTCGTAACGCCTGCAACCAAGCTTTCGGATCGGGGCGCGACTCAGGATGTTGATGCCCATCCTCAAAACAATTAATAAACAACTCTTGTATGCTAGGATGCAAAATTTTAAAATCTGGAGCTAGTGGCATCGGGCGATAGGGAACCCGCTTTTTTCCATAGGGAAAATGACCTGCTTTGATCCGCGCTTCAATAGTCGGAGGTTCACCTCTACCTTGATAAACTCCGGCGAAAGGGTGAGTTCCTTCCATCAATAATTGAAATATTAATATTGCTACTCCAAATAGATCGTGTTCTGGTTTCCGGTCAACTTTGCGGAAACTCTGACCTTGTAATTCTGGGGGTGTGAACTCTGGTTTCCCCACTGGGCAACGATAAATTTCGAGGGTGTAGGGATCGCGCACTTGAAATGAGTCAGTATCAACCAGGGTGACAAGAGCGGTATCAGTGACTAGAATGTTTGATTCGTTGACATCGCCGATAGCATACCCACTATTATGTAGAGCGTTGACTGCTGCCACCAAGTTACGAGCTGTCCGATGGAGGTAGCGATAGTTGAATAGTGGTTTTTTTTCCCGACGGTTTCTGGGGTTATAAAATATATGTATAGGTTCCGCTCTAGAAACACGAGGCATTAAAAAGCCGATAATTTGCTGTTTGCTATTGGTGGTGCGTAATAAATCTACAGGCCATGCGATCGCTGAATGTCCTACTCCCATCGGTGCATCTGGTGGGTGAGAAAACATTACGGTCAATTTATCGGCATCCTGATCCGTGGGTTTGTGGTAAATTTTGGCCACCAGTGAGGAATCTTGCAGGACAGAATAGATACGACCTTCACCACCACCACCGATTGGGTTTTGGGTGTCTAAGGTGATGATTTGTCCACTAAACTGACGTTGCAACCGCATGGGGTTTGGGTAAACTTCCTAAAGGTTTTTAATTCTCTATAAGTATAGCTTCAAAATTCCAAGTGTGTTAATAATTTTTCTGGTTTGGCAGTTTTCTAGTAATGCTAAAATTATCAGATTGAATATATCAATTATTTGTGTCTATGTACAATTAATTAGATATAGCAATTCGCAAAAAGCGTGAGGTACAAAATTTTAGGTTTGAGGGAACACTTAACTGGGAACAGGGAACAAAAAGACAAAGATATAACTGTACCTCATAACTTTGGGAAATGCTATATTCTGGTCTTAGGTTATTAAGCATTTTTTTTGTAAGCATTCAGTCGTCAGCTAATAGCCATCAGTTATCAGGTATAAAAGGAGAATTAAAATTTCTGCTAATAAAATTAGTCATCAGCTAACTTTATGACTTGAGTAATTATTACTTTCACATTCAGCTTTTGAAAGTATTTATTAGGAAAAGCTTAAATCTGTTTGCGCAGCATTCCATAACGGAAATTTTCAGAGCTGAATTTTTACTTTTTTTTAGATATTAAAACAGGTATTTGCTATGAATAAAAGATTGACTAAGTTACCAGAATATTTGCAAAAATTAGGGATAATTTTTTCTTTAATTATTCTAATTTTCAGTCTCAATTCTTGTACGATAAATACTAATCAAGTTAGTCTTGGAGATGAATTTTATCAATATAGAACTTTTCACAATCCTGAAGGAATTGGCAAATTTTATTTAGGTCGAGAAATTGCTAAAGTAATGGGGCATGAAGGAGCTGGATGGTTAGAAAGACTCAGCAGAACTTCTCAAGAAAAACCTGAAGATGCTATTAATAATCTTGATTTAAAACCTACAGATATAGTGGCAGATATTGGAGCTGGTACGGGGTATTTTACTTTTAGAATAAATCCCTTAGTTCCAGAAGGAAAAGTATTAGCAGTTGATATACAGCCAGAAATGTTAGAGTTAATTAATTTTGTGAAAAATCAGGAAAATATTACTAATGTTGAGACAATTTTAGGGGATGTGGATAATCCGAATTTACCTAATTCTACGGTTGATATTGCTTTGTTCGTCGATGCTTATCACGAGTTTGAATATCCACGAGAAATGATGTTAGGAATAGTAGAGGGATTGAAACCTGGCGGGCGAGTAGTTTTGTTAGAGTATCGCAAAGAAAATCCAATGATTATGATTAAGGGTTTACATAAAATGACTGAAAAACAGGTCAAAAAAGAAATGAAGGCAGTAGGTTTAGTCTGGGAAGATACTAAAGATTTTTTGCCACAACAGCATTTTTTAGTCTTTAAAAAGCCGGAAATTTATTAATAATTAGACAAGGTAAAGATAATAATTGTTATGGTTTGTATATAGCAATCTTCTGATTACTTGTTTGATTTTTGACAACAGTTAATATCAACAAAAAACTTTAAATTGTTGATTTATGACTTACAGCAGTTTCCTAATTAATGAAGTACATATGTTTACCGTTTTAGGGAGTAGGGAGTAGGGAGTACGGAGTAGGGGAGATGAGAAAACAAGCACAAACATTCTTTCAGGTGTACCAAACTTACATGGAATTTGCTGTATAACTTATGAATTTTAAATTATGGCTTTTAACTAGCAGCAAAATATTATAGCTGAGACCAATTACTCAAAGTATTGCTATACTTAAATGACACTTCATTTATTAAGTAATTAACACTAATTTTTTCACCTTTTTGCTAATATGAGGAAAGTTAATGTTGATTATTCTTATGTTTATCCTCCCCAAAATCCCCACATTTCTCAGATTTACGCACCCGATTCAGCTCTAGCAATATTTTTGAGAAATGGTATTAAATGAGATTACTATAAATAAGAATAATCTAATAAATGATAGCTGGTAGCTGTTAATGCAGTTCCTCCGCAGGAAATACTTACAATAGTAAACTTGCGTCAAACTAAGATAACAACTCAAATATTTTTATAGCGTTTTCCTGGTTATTCAGACATTTATTTTTATTGTCTTTTTATTCCCTTTTCTCAGTTAAGTATTCCCTGAAATAAACGAAATAAGTATGGGAATTGCTATAATTTTATTTTTAATCAGACCAATCTAAAGACCATTTTTTCTGAGGTAATTTAGTATTTGGTACATTATTATGAGCCGTTTTTCTTTGAATATTTATTGCTTGAGCAGTCCAACTTCTCACCATACTTAAACTGGGCAAACGCTCTACCAGTTTTTGTTGACGGTTAATCTTGAGCATTTGAGAGTGAAGTGTTTCAGGAAATCGATCTTTTAATTCAGAAATTGTATGTATTCCTAGAGCTGACAATAGTGAAAAATATTCCTTATTCATACCTTTAATTTGGATTAACCCAGCATACTTAATCCATTCAATAATTAGTTTTTTTTCTATACCAGTAGTTTGCTCTAATTTTTCTATTTCTTCAAGAGAAGAACATTTTTCTAACAGTTCTTCAATATTACTAATACCTACTTCTATTAACTTATCAGCATAGACAGAATTAATACCTTCAAGGTCTTGAATATTATGTATCATTTTTATCTCTTATTTAGTGTTTATTATTCTAACATTGTCAGGATTTAGCTATTAACAGTCAGCTCATCTTGCGGAATACTAGGCAAAACTTTGCTTTTTGCGACAAAAGCAGCAACAGTACCAATAATACAATGTAAAATTATTAATATCCAGAATAATTAGCAGTTAATTTCATTCATAGTTTTTTCAAATATTAATTATTTAAGAATAAGGACCTAAGAATTTTTCACCATCAAAATGAATTATATGATCTGGTGCATCAGCTATCCAAACTTCTGTTTCCCAAGCAATATCTGCAGCAAATTTGCGAAAAGTATGATGGTCTAGAAAAGCTGTAATAAAAATTATGTCAGCCTTGCATTTTTCTGTCAATTTTTTCAGTTCTAATAAGCGTACATTAGAAATCACACCTGAACTATGAACAGCTTCTATCAAATAGAGCCATTTTTTCTGTTTTGAATAAGCAACTATGTCGGGTAATTCACCATCAGATAATTCAAAAAAATTTAGTTCTTTAAGTTTGGTTTTTTCTAAATGTAAAAACTTTTTAGCTGTATCGCCGACATATAAAATTTCTGCACCATAACCATATCTAGGTAAGAAATTTTCAATAATTGCTTTTTGTAATTCATTATGTTTGCCAGGACTAAAATTTAAGACTTTGCCAGAAGAAAATTTTACAGGAATTAAATTTATTTCTCTTTGACTAGAAAGTTGTTGTTCTAGGGTTACTTGATTAGATAAAAAAATCTCTACTTCTTCTTCCCAATTATCTGAACCAAAATTTTTAATTAAGTTGGCAAAATTAGGACTTAAAGCAAAAGACCTTGTACCATCATTTCTAGCAGAATTTGGATTAGCAGCACTAGGAATAATAATTCCTGCAAGAACAATTAATTTTAAATCTTTCCGGCGAATATCGTCATAAGAACTTTCAGATATTTGTTCATCAAAATAATTATTCCAGTACCTAATAATTTCTCTAGTTCTTAAAGCGTGAGAATTATCAATTTTTACCCATTCATTAGTTTTCTTAACGTTAGCTACAGCCAAAAAAGCCATTGCCATTCTTTCTAATCGTCTTTGAGTCATTCCCTCAAGAGGTACACCCAGTTTAAAAAGAATATACAAGGCTGCATTGATTAAATTTTGCAGTTTTTTAGACTTATCCGACTTAGTAAGATACTGGGTAATTTCAGGCATTTTTATATCTTATAAATTAAAAAGGTAATGATAATTGTACAGGAATAATTTTTTGTGAAATCTCCTTTGGCGAGAATCTTTTTCCAGATTCTAAATAATTTCTAATACTCCCTGCCAAATGATAAGCAAATAAAGGAGGAACTGCATTTCCAATCTGATTAAAACAACTGGTTTCTTTGCCTACAAATTCAAACCAGTCAGGAAAACTTTGTAATCTTGCTGCCTCCCTTAAAAGTAAACGTCTCCTTCTCCCATCCGGCAATTTTATTCGGTGCATATCGCCAGTAGGAGCTGAAATATTTCGACAAGTTAAAGTTCTCGCAGGTTTGTCTAAAAACAAGTCGCGAGGTTGTTTACAACTAGAAGCTTTTTCATATTTTTCTACATATTTATCCATGCTTGGAGTTAGAAATTTTGACTCTGGAGGCGCGTGGAATGCCATTTCTTCTAATGCTTCTCCAACAGTTACTTTTTTATCTAAAACTTGAGGAAATTTAAACTCACCTTTATGCCCAACAACTATTACCCTTTGACGATTTTGAGGTACACCAAAATCAACAGTATTTAACAATTTAACCTCAATAATATAACCCAAAGATTGAAGTGCTTGAGTAATTTCATCCAAATACCATTTATTCCGATAAAGCAACCCCCGTACATTTTCAAATAACCAAATTTCCGGCTTTAATTTTGCCACTGCATTAATAAAAATAGGAAAACCATCTCGCGAATCTTGTAAACCTTTTTGCTTTCCACCAACACTAAAAGGTTGACAAGGAGGACCGCCAATTATTACCTTTCCAGGAGATAATTCTGTTTCTGAAGTCAGAGTAATTTGAGTGCAATTACCTTTTAAATTTTTATTATAAGTTGCACAACAATCAAAATCAATTTCAAAACCATGAGTTGTAAAACCTTGTGCTTCAAAACCTAGAGATAAACCACCACATCCGGCAAATATATCGATAACTGAATAATTGGCAAAAATAGCTGGTTTAAGTAAATTATTGATTTTATCTATATAGTTCATATCTGGAAGTTCAATAGAAATTAAAATAATCTTGACAGTAATAATAATTTTGTCGGTAAAAATTAAACAACTATAGCAATTATATTTCAGTTGTGAAATTTTAGTGCTAATTAGGAGTCAGGAGTCAGAATATGAAAACATTTTGATTTATCCGGACTTTTATTAAATATCTCATAAATTATTCCTGATTGCTATACCTCTTGTTTCTGTTCTACTTTTTCCCATCCATATTATAGATAGTAGAAAATTTGCCAGAGACTTTTCCAGATATTTGCTTGAGCGAGATGGAAGTAGATATTTTCTGAAGTAAAGCAACTACCTCTTGCTTCCTCTCGACTTTTTGCCAGTTTTTGTCAGAGATGAAAATTGCACTTCTATATATAGGTAGTGGAAAATTTGCCAGAGACTTTTTTCAGATATTTGCTTTAGGGAGAGGGAAGTAGATATTTTCTGAAGTGGAGCGTTTGCGGTAGCGTTGCGTCAGCAAATCGCCTCTTGCTTCCCTTCGACTTTTTGCCAGTTATCTGAGGAAATGAAAATTTTACTTCTATATATAGGTAGTGGAAAATTTGCCAGAGACTTTTCGGATATATCTGCTTTAGCTAGAGGGAATTAGATATTTTCTGAAGTGATGCAACGACCTCTTGCTTCCCCTCGACTTTTTGCCATTTTTCTGAGTAGATAGAAATTTCACTTCTATATATAGGTAATTGTTATAAAAAACAGGCTGTTAACGAAGTCAGAAG
>JBFRWR010000225.1:0-11732 GCA_051439685.1 Trichodesmium sp. | reverse complement strand
AGAAACAACTGTAGCTTATAGGATGAGATTGAGGATGAAATTATCTGAAGGCTGATAGTTCTATAAATCTAGTTAATTTAGGCAAATTTTAGCCAAACTTAAATTGGTTTTTTCCTGAATTAATAGGTGAAAACCCAGGAAATAGATTAATCATAATCACTTTTTTGAGGGAGTAGGGAATAGGGAATAGGGAATAGGGAGTAGGCAATAGAATAAAAAGAAAAATAGATGTATATTCTGACTCTATGAAAATCTATACAAAAAGGTGGATATCAATTTTTAATAAAGCCAAAAAGTTATCCCTTTTATGGAAGACTTAACTAGGAACAGGTATGGAGGAAAAAAGTATTTTTGCCAAGATGAGATAAACCTTAAAAAAGCAGACAAAATTTAGACATTATTTTTAATACAGTAAAATATTATGAGCAACAAAACAGTAAAAAGAGTAAGATAGCAATCCTATTTTATTTGTGGATAAAAATCTTACTACTTTTAGGGAAAAGGCAACAGGTAAGAGTTTCAGTTTTTTTATTTACTTTTTGATTTGTTGCAACCTATTTAGGATTACTATCGTTGGTTCAATTGATGGAATGAAAATAATTCAAGGCAAACTTAATATAATATTTTATAAATATAATTATTTTGAATATTGGTTAAGAGTTTCAATCCCTTATGGAATTATTGAAAATGGAGTAGTTGCTAATCGTTTCTATAAACCTTTAGGAATTAGTCAAGGTGAAACGGTTGACTATGAAGATTATTCTTATAGCATTCTAGATTAAGGTTTTATTTCAGATAAAAAATACTTTTACGACGATGCGACAGCTCCTTATTCAATTTCTCAAAACTTTAAAGCTTACATGACTAAAATAAATAGTTTTCTCTCAGAATTGTAACTACAAAAAAGGTTGATATATAACTAAAAACCACGGCTATGAACAAATTCATTGACCACTACTACGAGTAAAGTACAAAAATTTGTAAAGTTTGCAAACAAAAGTTTAAATCTCAACCCAAAGCTGATAATTGTCTGGGGTGAATCTCAATTTTGAAGAAAGCAAAAAAATTATCCCTTTTAGGGAACACTTAAGAGGAAACAAGTATGGAGGAAAAAAGTATTTTTGCTAAGATGAGATTGACCCATAAAAAATGACTAGCTTTTTTGAAAAATGTAAATAAATGAACTTCTCTAGTACCAGTTTTAATCAAGTTGCGTTAAAGTTAATTTAGAGCGTAAAAATAAGTATTAAGTCTAAGTAATCTGAGTTGGTCATTTCAGTTAGAAGTTATCAGTACCTCCTATTGAACTAGGAAGCTTGAAATCCTGAATTTTATTTTTTTATCCTTTTGTTAAGTGGCAGCTCGCGACGTAGCTAAGAGAAAGCTTGATACCTTATTTCATAGTCAACTTATTCGGGAAAAATATGCGGTTTTATGCCCTTCAATTAATAGGGAAAAATGTAGCAAATAGAGGAATTATAATCACTCTATAAAAGGATAAAAAATCTTAGGAAGCTCTACCAAAAAATAACAGATTAAAATTAGAAGTATCTCAGAAGGAGAAAAACACTATGATGGAAATTATACCTCTGGAAAATCAGAAAATAATTGGTCTGAGTATTAATGGCAAAATTGAAATAAGTGATATTGAAAAAGTCAAAACTTTAGTTGAGGAAAGATTAAAATCTCAAAGTAAATTACGAGTTTATGTTGAAGTAAAAAGTTTTCAAGGAATATCTGTAGAAGCTTTATGGGAAGACTTAAAATTTGCTTTGCCACATCTGAAAGATTTTGAAAAAAAAGCAGTTGTATGTGATAAAAGTTGGGTAAATAAGTTGACTACTGCTAGTAATAAAATTTTTGGCAATATTACACATATAGAAATTAAGTGTTTTTCTTGGTCAGAAAAAGAAGAGGCTTTAGAATGGATTATAACTGACACTCCACAAACTAAAGTCCCGTAGATTCTGTTTCACTTCCCAACATGAAATAGTTCAGTTTTGAGAAGTAAAGGTTGTTAAAAAAGTTAAGCATTTAGCAGTCAGTTATTTGTTATTAACTCATTATCCTACCAGATGTGAATTATTCCCGATCAATTATTAATTACAGCCCTTTGTATAACAGTTAAGTACAATAATTGAAGCAATAAACTTGCTATTGCCGAAAACCTAATACCCAATCGACTAAGAGAAAAGAAATAATATTATATTTCCTGATATTAAATTCCGTTACAGTTTTAACCAGAGGTAATTAGGGTTTGCACTCAAAAGTCTTATGGGTGAGGGTAGGAGACAAGAGACAGGAGAAAAGGGAATGAGCAAGGAGGTAGGAGTAATAATTGTTCCTTGATTTTTCTTCCCAACTCTTGCCTAAAATACTAACTTTGTGAGGGTGAAAAGCTGAAAACCAGGAACTTTTTTCGACCCCAAAAAGGCACTTACCTTTATCTGTAAATACTTTTAGATTTAATCAGCAAGCCCTAATTATCAATTATTAATTATCAATTATTAATTATCAATTATCCATTATCCATTATCCATTATCCATTAATTTAAGATGTTGCTCCAATTGCCCACAATACTATAGGCAAAGTTAAAAAAGATAAAACTGTTGATAAGACTACAACTCTAGAAGTTCTTGGTGCATCTCCTCCAAATTCACTAACAATTAAAAAAGAAGTTAGAGCGGATGGCATAGCACTTTGTAAAACTAAAACCTGTAGATCAAGGGTTTCTAAGTTTAAAAGTTTACCAACTAAATAAGCAATAATAGCTCCTCCTAGTAAACGAATTAAACTAGCATAAACCTCATAAGTGCCTGGTTTAAAATGATTATTAGCTATTTGTATTCCCATCAATAATAAAGCGACAGGAATAGCAGAACCTCTTAAAAGATGTAAACCATCATCAAGTTTTAAAGGTAATTGAATATCAAAAAAGTTGAGAATTATACCTAAACTCATTCCCCAAATTATGGGTAATTTGAGAGTAAAAATTATTCCAGATAATAATCCTCCTCCTTTAAGTAAAGCAGGCATTGTACTTAATACAATTAAATTCCATGATATTAAATAAATTACTGCTTTTTCTAACCCCGCTTCTCCTAATGCAAATAAAGTTACAGAAAGTCCCATATTTCCAGCATTAGATAAAGCAGTTGTAGCGACTAGACTTTTTTGTGTATCTACAGAAAAACCTAATTTTTTGCCAATTATCCAAGAAATTAAACAGAGTAAAATATAAGTTATTCCAAAAGCTATAAAAATTTGAATTGCTTCGGCAATAGTAATGGTAGTACGATACAAAATATCTGTCAGTAATGCAGGAAATAAAACATACAAAGCTAGGCGAGAAAGTGTTGGTTCATGGATGGAAAAATTTTTGCCAAATATAAAACCAATTAACACAATACATCCGACGGGAAAAACAGCAGATACAACCGAAAAGAAAATTTCAATCATGCTTGAAAAAATTATGATTCAATCATTGTATAAAGTTATTTTTTAGATATTTATTGGTTTTGAATTTCTCTAGCTACCTCTTGTACTTGATTAAAAACTCGCATTAAATTTCCACCCCAAATTTTTTGAATATCTTCTTCAGTATATCCCCTTGCTACTAATTCTTTTGTAATATTTGGCATTTCTGAAACATCATTTATTCCTCTAGCTCCACCACCGCCATCAAAATCTGAACCAATACCAACATGATTAATACCCATAACTTTTACCATATAATCTATATGGTCTACTACATCAGTAACAGTGGGTTGATTTTTGGGATATTTATCATTAATTAGATCATATTTTTCTCTAAATTTTTCTATTTCTACTTGACTCAGTTTTCCTTGCCAATAAGCAGTTATTTCTTTGGCAATTGTTTTCATTGCTTTTTCTCTTTCTGCTGTCTGGGGTAGTTTTTTTATATAGGTATCAAAAATACAAACTTGTACAACTCCACCATTTTCTTTAACAGCTTTTAACATTTCATCATTCATATTTCGAGGATGATTTTCTAGTGTTCTAGCACTAGAATGAGATGCGATAACTGGTGCTTTTGTTAACTTAATTACATCCCAAAATGTATCATCATGGACGTGAGAAATATCGACCATAATACCCAAACGATTCATTTCTTTAACAACTTTTTCTCCCAAATCACTTAATCCATTCCATTCTTGTTTTTTATCAGTAGAAGAATCAGCTAGTTCATTGTTTCTGGAATGAGTTATTGTTATATATCTAATACCTTGGTCGTAGAAAAATCTAACATTACTAATATCTTTACCAATTGGATAGCCATTTTCCATTCCCATAAATATTGCCATTTTTCCAATTTTCTCCAACCGTTCAGCATCTTGTGGATTTAAGGCAAGTTCAACTTTTTCTGAATTTAACTCAACCATTTTTTTTGTTATTTCAATCATTTTTATTGCTTCAGCTTTTGCCCGATTATGTCCTTGCTGATTCCGTTCTTTTTGAGGAGTAAATATTGACATAAATACAGCATCTAATCCACCTTCTTCCATCCGCACAATATCCCATTGACCACTTTTTAATTCTCCTGGTTGATGTCTAATATTGGGTTGAAAATCAGGATTTCTAAATTGACGATAAGGCCAGTCTATATGACCGTCAATTGTTAAAACTTTTTCGTGTATTTCTTCAGGAGTTAATACTTTCTTTTGCTGCTCTTGAGTTACTTCAGGGGATGGTGGTAATTTTTTGTTAGAGATGGTATATCCTACTGTGAAAGAAAGTAGAATTATTGATAATGATAAGATTGGATTTTTTGGAAATTTCATCTAAATTACACCTCGAAATTACTATTAAATAAAGGTAGGGTTGAATAATTAAGGCTTGCTGAAAAAGTATTTTTTTAGGAGTAGAGGAGCGGGGGAGTAGGGTAGGGACGTTGCATGCAACGTCCGTACGGGAGTAATTTTTGGGATCAACTATGCGCCCAAAATCCGCTCCTTTTTGAGCTGCTTTATGCTCAAAACTAGGTACTTTTTCTAGACCTAAAATTGCTCAAACCTTTCTTTGTAAATGCTTTGATATTTACTCAGCAAGCCCTAATTAATAATCAATAATTAACAATTAATAATTACAGCACATTTTAAGATAGTGAGGTATAGTTAAAATTTAATTTATTTTTCTTATTTCCTAAAATATAAAAAACTTTGTACCTCATCAACTCCAAAACTGCTTTAATAATTACCACGCCTTTTAAGGGGGTGCCTCTCAATATTTGCCAAAATACTTTTTTCCTATTCCCTATTCTCTGTTAAGCCTTACTAATAATTGTTCTATCTAGTTCAGCTAATTGACAAACGTCCGAAAAAGTTACACCTTTAAACTTGCCAATTTTTACAATAATTTGTAAGGTATATTCTTTGATAAATTCTACCAGTTGATAATATCTAGAAAGTTTCTGACAAGCTCCTTTGAAAATCATAATTTCAGCTAGTTTATCTCTGAGCATCCAATATTAAGAGGAAACTTTTCTGGAGGAATTTGTTCAAGAGATAGATGCTTGGAGTTGGTCGGTAGATTCGAGTTATAATCATCGAAATTATTAAATTTGATACTCTTTTTCCTATACTGTAAATTTTGATTTATTGATGTATATGTGAAAAAGTTTATTCTATATCTATTCTATTCTGCTTCCAGAAAGGCTAAGATTTTCAATAATTGATAATGAATAATTAATAATGGATAATTACCTCTCCCTCAAAGGAAGAGGATTGAATAAAAGGAAAATAAATTCATTGTTTCTCTTTGCTTATGAGAGGCTTTAAACCTTAATTATTCGGTAAAGTAAGAAATCTGGATGGTATCTGAATTATTATATTTCTTGAACTTCCATAAAACAGTAATAACTCCTATAATTTGAAAATAACAAAAAATATGAATTTTGGTAAATGGTTAGGCTTTTTTAGTTTACTTATTTCTCTATATATTCTCTGGGAAATTAGACAACTTGTCTTATTAGTATTTGCTGCAATAGTTTTAGCAACTGCCTTAAATAGATTAGTACAAAAAATTAATAGATTGGGTATTAAAAGAAACTTAGCTGTAATTACTACTTTAAGTTTAGCAGTATTAGTTATGCTGCTATTTTTGTTGCTAGTTGTACCACCTTTTATTACCCAGTTTCAAAAATTAATTGCCTTAATACCTGATGTATTTACAGAAGTTCGCTCTCAACTTGTGCAGTTATATCGACAAAGACCAGATTTATTTCCTGCACCACCCACAGCTACTGATATGCTAGTACAAACACAAACATTTGGTACTCAGTTATTCAGCAACTTTTTTAAGATTTTTTCTAATACTTTTATAGTATTCTTACAGGTAATTTTAGTGCTTGTATTAACAATAATGTTTTTAGTTAATGCTCAAGCTTATCGACGAGTAGGATTACTTTTATTTCCTTCTTTTTATCGGCGACGTGCAGATGAAATTCTATCAAAATGTGAGGTGGCTTTAGGAAATTGGTTTGGTGGAATAGTAATTAACTCTCTTTTTGTGGCGACTTGTAGTGGTATTGGTTTATTACTATTACAAATTGATTTAGTTTTGACTCATGCTTTACTAGCAGGTTTACTCAATTTTATTCCTAATATTGGTCCGACTATGAGTGTGGTTTTTCCCATAATGATTGCTCTTTTAGATGCTCCTTGGAAAATAGCTGCGGTAGCAATTTTATATATTATTATTCAGAATCTTGAAAGTTATTGGCTAAGTCCAATTGTTATGGCAAAACAAGTCTCACTTTTACCTGCTGTTACTCTAGCATCCCAAATTTTCTTCACTACTTTTTTTGGAATTTTAGGTTTGATTTTAGCTTTACCTTTAACAGTAGTAGCTAAAACTTGGATTGAGGAAACTTTATTCAAAGATATATTAGATCCTTGGCAACAAAAAACTTCTATGCTGTGAAATAATTGCCACAGTTGATAGTTGATAATTAATGATTAATATTTGGTAGCTTTATAGAGATATATAGCAATACTATTTCAATTGTGATTCTTTGGTGATAGTTAGGAGTCATAATTCAGAATTCTTCAGTTTAAATTTTTCGTTAATACTAACTGTTATAAAAATTTTTACAACCAATTTAGGATTGCTATATGCTCCAAAAAGTAATCAAAAATTTTGACCGAAAAATTTGGTTCTTAAGCCTCCTCTTTTAAGGGGATAAAAAAAGAATATTCCGTATTTTAAGTCTCCCTATTCAGTGGAGGTACTGATAACTGTTTTGCTAGCGCACAACTTCGTTAACGCTGCGCGACATGAAAAACGCAGTTCCTCCGCAGGAGGCTAACTGTTAACGCAGTTCCTTCAATAAGAGGCTAACTGATAACTGAAATGACTTTTATTCATCTTCTGGTGTCAGAGACCTCACAGTTTCTTGAATTGACCCAATAGCAAACCCCAAAATTGCACCTACTGTCGCATAAGTACGAGGTGATTTTGCACTACTATACCCTTTATCTATTTTAGTTAAATTACAACATTGATAGCGATTTTTACTCATCTCAGCTGCAGCTAATCCAATAACTGAACCCATCAAAGCTATCATTACTCCAGAAAATATAACTTGTTTCAAATTAACTTTGTTTTCTTCCATTATCAAGTCACCTCCAAAATTATATGTAAGTATCTGTGCAAAATTAATTTAACATTTTTTAGACAGTAGGGAGTAGATTAATAATTAATAATTGATAATTAATAATTACCTGAAGGAAAATCAAGAAGATTGAATACAAGGAAATATTATTTCTTTATTTTTTATTGAACTTGAAATAGAAGGGTTTATACCTTACTTTTTCGGTAAATAAATTTATCTCCTCGGTTCAACTCTTAATATTTTGTTGACAAAAACTCTTTCGCTCAATAGTAGTCCGAGACTTTTTATGACTCATAAAGTACACAAGTTTTTGATTTTAGAGAAATTAGGAATAGAGAATAGGTAAAATAAAGTTATAAAATGCAATAGAGAATAATCTGAGTAAAACTTAAACTTTATAGTACAGAGTGTTTTATATTTAATTATGCCTAGCTACTTAGGGTTTGCTGAATAAATTTAAAAGCATTGAAAGATAAAAGCTTTAGGCTTTTTGGGTTGAAAAAAGTGCCTGGTTTTCAACTGAAAACTCTCAAAAAGTTAGTATTTTGGGCAGAATAATACCAGAAAAATCAAGGGACAAATATATCTGACTATCTCCTTTATGCTAATCCCCCTACTCCCCTACTCCCCCGCTCCCCTACTTCTTAAAAATACTTTTTCAGCAAACTCTACTTATATCTTTCTTCTAACATAGTTTTGACTATTTTTACTTGTTAATAGTCAAAAAATTCATAAATATTCAATCAATGTTACAGGAATTCAAGCGAGCTAAAAAGTAGACTGCTGACTTAGCTCCATAAGGAGAACTCCACCAAGCGACAGGAAAAGCTCCCTTCGGTGCTTCTAGACTAAAATTAAGCTCTGGATAAGGTATCCGTTTACCATTTAACCGCAATCCAAGTTTTTCAGTAGTTTTTTCCAAAACTTTCATATCAATTTGAGAAATATCAAAGGTGCCACCCATACTTTTGTAAACTTTTTTTTGTACGCTAAAGCCAAAACGTCCATTACTATACTTAATCCAAAGTTGATCGATTAAATTAATTACACTACATGGAAACTTGATAACATCATCAGGAGTCAGGTTTTCCTTATCAGTTTTACCAGATATTTCTAACATTACTCTTGCAGTTTCTTGATCTGCTTCTTTCCATTTTCCTGCTGCTAATAAATCTCTCAATTTTCCATAACGGTAAATATCAGAAATTAATGCTAGTGCTTGGTCTAATTTTTTTTCTAATTGAGCCACTCTTTCTGACAATTCTAATTCCCTGGAATTTTGTTGTGATGATAGAGATTTATCGGTTTGAGTGGTTTCTTTTAATTGTTCTTGCTCTGTTTCGTTAGACATTATTACTCCTAATTTTTTATCCAAAACAAGGTAAGCATTTCCTGCTGAATTCTGCGCAAATAGCTATCAGTAATTATAGCTTAAGCACATTAAATCAATTTAATAGACTTTAAAATCAAGGCAGCCGACTTTTATAGTTATTTAACTTTAGATTGAGACATTAAGCTATACAATAACTACGGAAATTAAATCTTCAAAACACTTGATCCGTCGAGGTTATCTCTAGAAACTTTCTCGATAGAACCTATCACCTTTTGTCTCATCCTTAAGTTAAACGACTATAGAGTAATATTTAAGTTCTGACTGAATAAACCTTTAAACTTCCCTCACAAAGAATAGCTGATGCTTGAATGCTGACAAAAAAACTGATGTTTATATGAACTATTCTGGTATTAGCAATCAAAATGAATCAAGGAAATAAACAAAGTCCTAATCTTAACTAATACCAATTAATAAATGTTGAGAGAAAACTACAAATAGCTAGCTTATTTGTGATCAGCACTTTGCTCTCAAATATAGTCATTATGAATAAGACTGGGACGAGTGTTTCTTTCCTTGAAAGGGTTTAAGCCAAAAAAAGTATTTCATCCTTATTTCAAATAACTATAAATCATAATGAATTGCTCCCATACTACTTTTTAGATAACAATTTATCTTTTTACTAGGGAAGGTTGCTGATAAAATAGAATCATCACCCTTAATTATTTGCAAGATTATCTTTGATAATCAAAATAATAAGCTTTTGATTGATACTTTGATAATGGTTTTGATTAACCTTGATTCTCAAAAAGTTAGGATTTTGGGCGTATAGTTGAGCAAAAAAATTGCTCCCCTACTTCCTAGCTCCCCTACTCCTTAAAAAAGACTTTTTCAGCAAACCCTAAATATTTCTTGTTTGCCCTAAACTGAAATTTTAAGATAAAAAATATCATTTATCAATGAATCTGTAAAATTGTTCAAAGCTGAATCTAATTAATGGTTCTTTTGCCAAGGTTTTAATTAAATTAAATTAATTTGATTTAAGATATGAATTTTTTGATTTCATCTTCTTTCTCCCTACTCCCTACTCCCTACTCCCTGACTTCTGCCAGAATTCTAATTAATAATTAAATTACTAATTGTTTCACTAACAACTTGATTACCTTCAGGACTTAAATGGATGTGATCTCTATATAAACTACTAGGCTCTGAGACAGATTTAAAAATAGGTAATAAATCTATATATAAAATATTTTCAGCCTGTGTAAACTCCTCTAAACGTTTACGACTTTTTATTTCATAATCACGAGGACTAGGTTCGCTTACTTCTCGTAATAAAGGAGTCATTGCTAGGATAAATTTAGCATTATTTTTATTAGTAATTTCCTTGATTTTTTTTATTGCTTCTAAATTAAAACCTACTCGGTCTCCTTCTTCCTTAATTTCTGGAATTTTTGGTGCTGCTAATAAATAACGACTTATCACTTCAGCTATTGCTGAAGGAGGTTTCTTATCTGGATAATTACGATCTACTCCTACTACTAATGAACTAGGTGCTTTAGCAAATAAGTCATCAGTATTAATCAATAAAACTATTGTTTGAGAATTAAATAAACCAAACTTTTCTAAATAAGCTAGTTCATTTCTCGGACCCCAAGAGTTAGCTGAAGCATTGAGAACTTCAACAGTTTTCTCTTTACCTAACTTCTCATTTAATTGCTTCTCTATAATTGCAGAAATTGTGTCATTTTGGTCAGTCCACCAATTACCATTAGCTACAGAGTCTCCTACTAAAAATATTCTCAATGTAGTATTTTTTCTTGACTCTTCTATCTGCTCAGAACGCATAGAATACTGATTAATTTTTATGCGGTTGCCAAAGCGACTAACATTTTGATTTGGTTTTAAAATATAACCAATTTTACTATCTGCATTATAAGTGAGGGGATTTCCAAAACCAACTACTAAACGCAGTCCTACTTCTAATATCCCCAATAATCCAATTATAATTGCTAAAACTATGACTAGAGGTTTCACTAATCTAATATTCCTAATAAATTCTACCAAGTATCAATTTTATGCTCAATGATGTTGTTTGATGGCAATCTTTTAATTTTCATGCGCCAGGATTTAATTTATTTTAATACAACTTGTTTTTCCAGGACTTCTCAATTTTTATAAAAATTCAAAATTCAATTTTTATAAAAGAGCAAAAATCAAAATTATTATTAATTTTAGCAAATTTACTTCCTATTATTATTAATTATGGGTCTGACAATAAGAATGATCTGTTATCGTTACTAAATCTGCCTGAGTAAGAGGAAAGTAGACAAGGAAGATTTGTTAGGAAAAAAAGGGGTTTTCAGCATCTGAGATTTTTGATAACTGAACCTAATTTTGTATAGAACCCCTGAAGGGATCTATGTGCGAATACTTAGATGGGGAGTCTGGGGAGTCTGGGGAGTCTGGGGAGTCTGGGGAGTGTGAGACCTGTATTCTACCATTTTCCCCTATTTTATTTCTTAATTTCCTGAGGACTGTAGGGGTAATTTCCGTTTGTCATGCTCCGCAAACATGAATTACCCCTACGAGGACTGACTCCTGAGCCAAAAACTCGCAGCTTTGTAAAGATACCAAATGGCTTCTATAGGGAAATAGCTAATTTCATTTTCTGAAGCACTCGCCTCGGAGGTTCGTTGGGAAATTTCTGACTATTGCGGATAGGGAAATAGCTAATTTCATTTTCTGAAGCACTCGCCTCGGAGGTT
>JBFRWR010000224.1:0-7504 GCA_051439685.1 Trichodesmium sp. | reverse complement strand
ACAATCTTGAATTGGATCGTCAACTAAATCATCATACCACTGACCTAATAAAATCTTGAATCTATCATTTATCTTTGGATCGTCAGGATTACTCCGACGTAAGTTTACTAACTCGTTAACACTCTCAAACCACAAAAGATTTCCCTGATAAACATCAATCTTGTCTATAATAGTTTCAGCAGATTTTAGCTCACTAATCAAACTATCAGTAGTTTCCTCCATGAATATTTTTCCGTTAACGATCACCTGCTTATCGTCTCCACAATCAAAAGTAAATTCCCAATTATAAAAGTTTTCTAAAGCTGGAGCGGAAGAAGGTAATTGCCAACTAATAAATCCTGGCTTCGATTCAACATTAAATTTAGTCTCATAAATAATTTTATTCCCATCAAAGTCCTTTAAAACGAAATTAATACTACTAGAACGAGGAATATACAACCAAAAAGTAGGATGACTTGCCAAAGTTGCCACAGTGTCCTGCCTTGCAGGAATTAGAACTAAAAAAGGCTTTTGATCGTTAGGATTACACCTACCACCGCGAACACCACGAGTACCACCGCCACTGGTATTACTTGAATTAGCATTTCCATCTCTATCCCTATCCGCCACTTGATCAGGTTCTTTAACTCCAGCTTTTTCTCTAGTCTCTGAAGTTTTTGAAATGGCAAATGTACTTTCCAATATTGGAGTAGATTGATTATATTTATGCAGTTCTTGAGATACGGTAGCTTGCTGAACAAGTCCATCAAGTTCCTCTATGTTCCCAGACTGTTGAACTAAGAGAGGTGCTTTCATTTCTACTGCTCCTGATTTAGCTATTCCCACATTTAGCCCACAAATGCCAATAATAACAGCAGCAAATTGTTTGATTTTCATTGTTTTCTCCCTTAATAATTTTTTTGTCAATTCAAGCAAATGGTATAAACTTAGAGAACCCCGATAGCTCTAAACTTGTGTCTTAGTTTCTCCTAAATTAGTAGCAATTTTAATTCCTAAGACTGATAAAATTCTTATAACTTCTACTCTAATAATTAGGCGTTGTTGAATTAAGGTATTAATGTATGAGGACTTGCGCAAAATAACGTAATTCTGTGATTGGAAAAGACAGCATTTGCGTTTTATATGTGTAGCAAATCAGTCCGTTAGTATAGTAATCTTAAATATATAAGTCCTATCTATAATTAGGAATAGATTCACCCTGTGAACTGAAGGTAGTGAATTAACAAGTTAAGTCTAATGTTTTAGCATTTCTACTGAGAATAACAGAAAGTCTGGAGATGTGTATTTGATATAAATTATACTTCAAATGTCTATTTCCCCCCTACATTTGTTTTGTCTACTTCTTACTCTTACTCGCTATCCTGGTCTCGATCAGGAAATATTTGAGATTAGTTTGAAACTATGGGTAACATCAAAGAAGTATTACCTGTATACTAACAAGTGCGTAGGGGTGTGGGAACTATACTATCATCCCTATCAATCATCAGTCAATGGAGGCGGACTTCTCTCAAAGTTTATGAAAACAGTGACACCAGTTATAATAGATGCCAAAACAGATGGCACAAGGGGTACGACAAAAGCTTGAGTTAAAAAAATCCAACTAACCAAGTATAAAACCATAATATTTCCTCCTATAAAAAAGACAAAGAATAAAACTTGATGAAAATACCTACCTACTACAGCACCAAAAGTAGACCAACCTAAAATCCACAACCAGTCTACCCACCTATCCCAAAATGTAATTAAAGGTCTTCCATCTAAAACTGCACTAATAATTTGACTTACCTGATGCGTGTGTACAATAACTCCAGCCATTTGCTTTTGAGAAACCGCTTGAAAACTATAAGGAGTATAAAAATTATCACTACCATCTGGGTCTGTATTACCAAGAAGTACAATTTTATCTTTCACTAAAGATTCATCAAAATTATTATTGAGAACATCCGAAATAGTAATAGATTCAGCAACTTTATTCGGAAGCAAATCTGAGTTTCTATAATTAAGTAAAACTTGAAATCCACCAGAGTCAATTTTTTGATAAAAACCTTGTCCTTCTACAAGGTCTTTGAAAATAACCTGCCCTATTTTGACAAATCCTCGGGGGGCATCTTCTTCTTGAATGCCTTTAGTTTCCAAATAATTAAGGGCAAGGCTAGCACTTAATGAATATTGTGTTTGACAAGGATTTCCTAATATTTTGTTCTGAAACATATAGTGCCGACGGACAATATTAATTTGACCAGTATCTAGCATAAATTGAATAAAACCTAAGCGTTTTTCTGGTACTCCTTGAGGAGGTTTGGTACTAGGTTCATTCTTGTCATTTTCACTAACACTACAAACAGCAACTATTTTCTGATTATTACTCAAAAGTGTTAATAATTTTTGATAACCAGATTCAGAAGGTAAAGGTTTTTCTCGTAAATAATCTAAACCAATAATGGCAGGTTGATGAGTTTCTAATTTAGCTATTACTTTAGCCAAATTCTCATCAGTTAAACTATTACTAATTCCATATTTATTAATATCTGTCGCGGTAGCTTCAACAATTAAAAGACGAGGATCGGGTGGCTCTGAAGGTCGCCATCGCATCAGGCGATCGTACTCATTTAATTCCCATGATTGTAGCAAACCTAAAGTTCTCAAAATAATTACTCCTACTCCTACCAAACCAGCAATACCTAAACTCATTCCTAATGTTTTAGGTTTGGGTTTAGATTTAGGTTTAGCCTGATAATTATCCAGATTATTTTGTAAACTTGCTAATTTTTCCTTAACCCAATCTTCATTAAAAATTTTCTGATAAATTTTATTAAAAATAAATAATTTCTTTTGTCTTTTAATTACTATGCCAGACAATCGTAGAGCCATTTGTACTCGACTATCATCAGTTTTAACTTCTCCCTTTTGCAGAATTTCTTGATATAGTCCCAATAATTGAGGTGCAAATTCAACATGATTAACTAAATAATCGTGCATATATTTAAAATGAGTGGGATTATCTTTTTCTTCCCAATAAGTTAAAATATGTTCTTCTACTAACTCATCAACATCTGGTTCAGAATCTTCTGCATAATCAATAATTATTTGACAAAGTTTTTGAGTTAAAAAAGGTTGACCTCCAGTCCAATCAAAAACTTTTTTTAAAACAATTTCTGGCTCTTCTACTATTCCTTCTAATCTCCTAGTTAATACTTCTTTGCCATTTTCAAAACTTAACTCTGTTAATTCAATGGGATTACCAATATTAAAAGGAGTACGTTGTGAATCTCTAATTAAATCATCTGGAGTTGCCACTCCAACAAAAGCAAAAATCAACCGATGATAATCAAATTTTCCCTCTTCAGCTCGACGATTATAACAAGAGCGAATAAAAGCAAAAAAATCATTTCTCATCTCCAATGGTAATTTAACTAGGACATCAATTTCGTCCAGAAAAATATATATTTTTTGCGGATAGGGAAAATTAACAAATAAAATTTCTTCAATAAACCGAGCAAAAAGTTGGATATTATTTAAGTTTTGATGACTAGCTCTCCAGTCTTGATAATTGATATTATTAGGTAAATCACATCCATAAAATACTTCTCCTAAAAAACCTTCATACCAAGATTCTGCTTTAGTGGAAACTCCTAATCTAGTCATATCAATTGGGATACATTTACAACCTTGAGAGCGTAATTTTTTCATTACTCTTACTCTCATGCTGGATTTACCCATTTGACGAGCATTAAAAACATAACAATATTCGCCAGCTAGGAGTTTTTCTAATAGTTCTGTATCTTGTTTTCTGACTACATAACTAGGATTATTTGCTGATAAACTCCCTCCACTTACCATTTTTTTGCCTTTTCCTTTTTTCTTACTTCCTTACTTTAAATTAACATAGACGAGCCTGAAAATATTGTTGATATAACTGACAACGAGGTTCAGCCAAATCACCTTTAATTTTAATTAATCCCATAGCTTCTAATTGACGTACCTCTCGATTTTTATCAGGTAAACGCACAGCAGAATCAGCTTTTAATATTTCCCGAAAAACTGGTTTGATTTTGGGATTATTCTCCATGATTTCTAACAACATACTTAAATGATCTTGATAAATCCCACTTTCAGTAGGAGCATCTTTTAATAGGTCTTTAATTTGCAATTCATCCTGAACTATTTTATACAATCCTAATCTGACTAGATAAGGATGTCCTCCTACCATAGACATTAAAGGTTTAACTATTTCTGCATCAAGTTGATGTAAGTATGCTAACTGAGTTACCTGCTCTAGTGTAAATTCTTTTAATTCTATAGGTAAGCCCACATTAAAAGGAGATTGATAAATATCTAGTTTACCATGATATTCTGTGGAATAAGCAATTACCATTCTCAGATTTTCCCAAATTTCCGAGTTATTACTTTCTTCATACCAACTTCTTAACATAGCAAAAAAGTTTTTAGATATTTCTGGATAATTGAAAATCTCATTCACTTCATCTAATAGTAAAACAACATTTTTCTTGAGATTAATCAATAATTCTTTAAATGCTTGAGTACAAGAAATTTTAGCGTTATTATCATCCCAAGAAGTTTCCTCAGAAACATCAGGCAACTGACTTTTTATATTCTTATTAAATGCTTTAAGGAAATTATTAATATTGCTGATATTGTCAGGTTCAATTAGAGTATCAAATCTCAGATACACAGGCAAATAATTATTTTTATTTGCTTTGTCTTGTATCCTTTTTATTAGAGAAGTTTTACCCATTCTACTTGGTGCTTTTATTCTGACTAAAGAACCTGGTTGTTCTATAGCTTCATAACATTCAGATTCAATAGTACAACGTTTAATTCGATGACGTTCTATATAAAAAGGGGAGTCTAGTTTTTCCGGTCTACCAGGCATGACAACTTGGTGAAAACCATAATCTTCCTTTAACTCATTAGTGACTAAATTTGGTTTATATTGAGTGAATATTTGTACCAAATATTCATTCCATTCCATACTAGATTCTGATGAATATTTAAACTTCTTTGCTATTGTTTTTAATTTTCTCCCTACACTCGATTGATCGAAACTCATTAACTGAGCAATTTCTTGATATTTTTTGCCAGATAAACGATATTCGACTATCTTTTTGTCATTGTCTGACAAATTAGAGTAAACGTGTTTAAATGTTTCTGGATTTAGATTCATGGTTCTTTATTTGAGTTTAAATGTCTTAGATTTTTAGATGAATAAACCTCTACAATTCTCTATTATAAAAGCATAATTTTTGGAGGAATTTATATGGTATTAGATTAAAAGAATTTATAGCAATTCCGAATATAAAAGCAGGCTTATACTATCTCCTAATCCTATATATGGAAAAGGCTTTTTTTTTAAAAAGTACCGTCTGGTTAAGGTAGATTTGGTATTATAGCAATTATCAACAGTTTTGCAATTCTTATCAGACTTATTTTACCAGCTTATGGTAAATCAAGAATCCAAGTATGGCTTTGAAGTCTATTAAATCTTTACTGAATTCAATAGTGGTATTAGAGTTACCAGGAATTGAAAAGAGCTGGTTAAACCACTGATAGGGAAAGTTGTTTTTTGATTGTTTTTGCCTCCTTGGGTTTTTCACTTTATACTTTAATTATCTCCAGAAATGAGGGAGATGGTGGTGAGCTATAAGTGAAATCAAGGTGATTTTTCGGTATCGAGAGAGTGAGCTATTTAAGTACAACAAAGTGAAGTAGATGAGTGATTGTTAGTGATCATTATCACTATTGCTAACAGAGTGAGAAGTTAATGCACAATTAATTTTGCATTAACTTCTCACTCCAGGAGATTATTCTATCATATGATTAGAAGAAAGAAGAATCATTCATAGTAGTTAACTTAGTTGTGATTTCGTCTGGGGTAATTACTGTATTTTCTAAAGTAGCTAAAAGTTGATTATCCCAGAAGATTTGGGTATTATTGGCAACTCCTTCAATAGTTAGTCGTTGTTCATCTAAAACTAATCCATCACCCAAAACTAGCCAATCTTCATTAATATTGAAGTCAGTGATGAGGTCTGAACCTTGACCAACATTGAGTAGGAAGCGATCGCTACCACTACCACCAGTTAAAGTATCATCATCCGCCCCACCATTGAGGATGTCATCACCATCTTTACCCAATAATATATCCTGGCCTTGATTACCAAATATTAGGTCATTTCCCATACCTCCTAATAACACATCTTGGAAACCTTCAGTACCAACTGATGCAGAAAGTTCAGGGTTGTCACCATAGATAGTATCATTACCCTCACCACCGCAGATAGTATCATTACCTTGATCTCCAAACAGCAGGTCATCCCCTGCTTGACCATATAAAATGTCATCATCCTTACCACCTCTTGCAATATCATTACCTGTACCACTAAGAATGGTATCTGCACCATAATTCCCACTGAGGAAGTCATTTCCGGCACCACCAGAAATCAAGTCTTTCCCTGCCACATCAGCATCAATAACACTATTATTACCACCAAAAATTGTGTCATCTCCCCCCTCTCCTAAGAGAGTATCGTCACCTTGGTCGCCAAGGATTATATCATTATCCTTACCGCCAAAGACGAAATCATCTTCTTTACCAGCATTAATTAGATCGTCTCCACGACTACCTTGAATGACATCGTTACCCCGACCTCCATTAACAGAATCTTCTCCTATTTCCTCTGCTGAAGAATTAGAACTGGGGTCAGCAACAATTTGGTCATCACCATTCTCACCCATCAGCATATCGTTACCCTCTTGTCCGAACAGAATATCATCACCCTTACCACCACGGACTTCATCATTACCCTTACCACCCATGAGTAGATCGGTATAACGGTTACCGTTAAGGTAGTCATTACCTCTACCACCGTTCATGGTATCACTACCGAACAAGTCTTTGTCAGTACCACCAGTAGTACCACCCCATAAGATATCGTCACCCTTGTCACCGAGAACCATATCGTTACCAATATCAGCCCAGATAACATCATTACCCTTACCACCACGAGCGGTATCGGATTCTTTTCCGGTGTTTATAAAATCAGCTTCCTCCTTGCCATTAGCAAAATCACGACCACGATTAGCAAAAATTACGTCTGTACCTAAGCCACCATAAATCATGTCTGGAGTAGCACTACCTTCCATTGTGTCGTTTCCACCTAAGCCATCAATAGCTTGGCCAACTATACTACTTTTAAGCAATTCATCTGCTGCTGTACCAAATAATAATTCTTGAAATTGATTAGGTTCGAGAACCATAGAAGGTACAACTGGTAAATCGGGAAATTCTATGGTTGGAGGTGGAGGACAGAGACAGACACAATCTATTTCTATTTGAGAACTTTCTATAGTTGTTTGTTCTACAGCAGGGTCTGGGTCAACAGCAGGGTCTGGGTCAACAGCAGGGTCTGGGTCAACAGCAGGGTCTGGGTCAACAGCAGGGTCTGGGTCAACAGCAGGGTCTGGGTCAACAGCAGGGTCTGGG
>JBFRWR010000223.1:0-7872 GCA_051439685.1 Trichodesmium sp. | reverse complement strand
ATTAAATAATTCGCGCCTTGAAGCCTCCCCTTGGATAGGGGAAAAAAGTGCTCTTGAATTTCCCGATCTTCAATTCCGTAACGGTTAAAACCATCTTGTAATTATCAATTATCCATTATCAATTATCAATTAATGAACCATAGGACTTTTCACACTTCCCACACCTCTCACACTCTCTTTTCATAGAACCCCTGAAGGGATCGATGAAAATTAGCTATTGGAATGAGTATTTATACTGAGTGATTACGAAAATTTAATTTCTCTAAAAGTCTAAATTCTATAACTTATTCCTGAAATGTTTATTAAGGAATACCATAAAGAGTATACTAGAAAAAATATGGTGGCCAAGGAGAATGCCAATGTCAAAAAAACGTGGTAGTGCCACCTCTTATGCAGAAAGCAAGGTTAAAGTAGGTGTATCTTTAACTCCCACTAGCGCAGAGAAGCTAAAGAATATAGCAAAAGAACTTGGTTTATCAAGGTCTGAGCTAGTTGAGCGCATTGCTAGAGGAGACCTTGCGGTTTTGAGAGAGGCAGCACAGATTACAGCAAATTTGAATCCAGGGTCGGATGCAGTTGATAATGCTCTGAGTATAAGTGAAGTACCTGATAGTGAAGCAGATATTGTCACAGTTCCTGAACCATTAAGCAACTCTGAAGTAGGGGAAGATCAATTATTAGAAAGTTATCAGACTTTGCAACAAGAGTTGGAATCTCAAATGGCACAGGTAAAACATTTGGAGAACCAAATGAGTGCTATGGTGTCAAGAGAAAGTTATGAAACTTTACAGAAACAGTTAGAAGCAGATAAAAAAGCGATTATAGAATCCCAGGAAAAATTAGCTCAACTTAAGCAATTAGAAGAGCAAGTAGCTTTGATGGTTTCCCATGAAAGCTATGAAACTTTGGAGAAACATTCAGCAGAGCAAAAAGTCCAAATAGAACTTTTAGAAGAGCAAGTAGCTTTGATGGTGTCCAAAGAAGTTCACGATTCTTTGCAAGACCAATCAACGGAACAAAAAGCTCGACTCCAGGAATTAGAATCACAATTAGCTTCGATGGTGTCCAAAGAAGTTCACGATTCTTTGCAGGACCAATCAACGGAACAAAAAGCTCGACTCCAGGAATTAGAATCGCAATTAGCTTCGATGGTATCCCCAGAAAGCTATGAAACTTTGCAAAAATATTCAGAAGAGCAAAAAGTCCAAATAGAACTTTTAGAAGAGCAAGTAGCCTTGATGGTGTCCAAAGAAGTTCACGATTCTTTGCAAGACCAATCAACGGAACAAAAAGCTCGACTCCAGGAATTAGAATCACAATTAGCTTCGATGGTATCCCCGGAAAGCTATGAAACTTTGCAAAAATATTCAGAAGAGCAAAAAGTCCAAATAGAACTTTTAGAAGAGCAAGTAGCTTTGATGGTGTCCAAAGAAGTTCACGATTCTTTGCAAGACCAATCAACAGAACAAAAAGCTCGACTCCAGGAATTAGAATCGCAATTAGCTTCGATGGTTTTGCGCGAAAGCTATGATGCTTTGCAACGTCAGTCAGAAGACCAACAAACTAAGTTGCAAAAGCTAGAAGAACAAGTTGCCACAATGGTGTCAATGGAAGCTTATGAAACTTTGGAAAAACATTCAGAATCTCAAAAAGCTGAATTACAAAGTTTCCAAACAAAAGAAGAGTTAATGGTGTCAAAAGAAAATTATGAAGCTTTGCAGCACCAATTACAAGAACAACTAAATAAGTTACAACATTTGGAATCTATAGTTGGTTCAATGGTAACTTTAGAAAATTATGAAGCCTTAGAAAAAGAGTCAGAATTTCAAAAACAAATAATCGCAGATTACCAGAATAAACTGACTGAATTGCAACAAAAATATTATCACCAATCTGAAAAAATAGAGGCTTCAGAAAAACAAATTTCTGAGTTACAAACTCCAGCAATGATTGCCCAACATCACATTCTGAATAAATGGCAGTATCGGACTTTTTCCCGATAAAGTCAAAATTCAAGAACTTTAATAATTTTTTGCGGTATGTTTAAATATTAAATTTTCAAAACTGAAAATTGATAACAAATAGCAGTAAAAAATAATTATTGTTCTAAAAGCGACAAAATCTCTCCGTTAGTTAATTGATTTTAATATCAATTTTTCTATCTGAAAATATTAAAAGCGGAGAGAAACTAAGTCGCAATTTTGAATTGTTCTCTAGGTGAAATATTCTGGTCATGCTAAGAATAATATCAAGAGGCAATGATTCATCTTAACTATCAGGAGTTAGCTATCTACTTTTTCATAAATTAAGTAATTGCTAAGGTTAATTTAATAGGTCTGATTTATATAGCAATCCTATTTTATTCGTGGTAAAAATCCTACTTTTTTGTAGAGAAAAGGTAAGATTTTCAGGTTTTTTATTTACTTTTTGATTAGCCGCAACCTATTTAGTATTGCTATAGTTTGAAATTGTACTTAATCTCTTAAGACTATACTAATCTTATTTAGGGTTTGCTGATTAGATATAAAAGTATTGGCAGCTAAATGTTTGAGAATTTTAACTCCAGAAAAAATATGAGATTTTGAGCTGATAAAGCCGAAAAAGTTAGTATTTGGGTAAGAGTTGGGCAGGTTAGTTCAAGGGATAATTTTTCTGAATACCTTCTATAGAACTCCATGTTTTTCTTGACTCTTGTATGGGAATTTGCTACAGAATCCTGCATCTTGCAGAAGAGCTAACGCTAACGCAAACATGAATTACCCCTACTTCCTACTCCCTACTCCCTACCTTCACAAAAAGACTTTTGAGCGCAAATCTTATTTAGAGACTGTTTGTAAAATAAGTATTAATAATGGGAAGAGTGACCAAAATATATTAATTCGTAATAATTCAACGGATTGAAATCTGGTAGATAGATACATTCCTATATTTTTCAAAATAATAGTTGTCGATTATTTCTTCCTACCTATTCCCTGTTCCCTATATCCTTAATTTATATTTCCTGATACATTCAATCTGTAATTTTAGAGTTAAATACTTCTAATTTATCAAGAATAGGGTAATCAGAAAGTAGGGAAGACATTAAAATTAATTATGAATCTATCTATACAGGGTTTCCTGTTGTTATGACGTACACAGATAACAGGCAAAATACCTGTGCTACAAGTATTTTCCCATTCATTCAAACTTGTATATTATTAGTCCGAAATATGCTGTATTATTCTCCCTGAGAAATACTTTAAATTTTACTCACAGGCTATCAGTGAAAGGATTCATTCGTCAGCTATCAACTATCAACTATGAGTGATTAGATCATTATTACACCCAGGGAGAGATTAGTCTTCAAAGAGAATTAAAATTTATCAAGAAAGAGGTCATTAGCAGTCTCGGAATTAGTTGCTTGATTTTTTTAAAGCTGAATGCTTACCAGTGATTAGTTGAGATTTTAAACTATCAGCTATTAAGTTAAATATATGAATTCCAAAATAATTATAGAAAATTTGATTAAAATTTATGGCAAAAAAAATCTTGCTGCTCTTAAGTTATTTCGTGAGGGAAAAACAAGGGATTATATATTAAAGTCTACAGGTAATGTTTTGGGATTAGCTGATATATCTCTGGAGATTAATCCAGGGGAATTATTTGTAATAATGGGGTTGTCTGGTTCGGGAAAATCTACCTTAGTTCGTTGCATTAATCGTCTGATTAATCCTACAAGTGGATATATCTATATTGATGGTGAAGATGTTGCTCATGCTGATGAGAAACGAATGCGAGAGATACGACTGAATAAAATTTCTATGGTATTTCAGCGTTTTGGGTTATTTCCTCACAAAACAGTAGCGGAAAATGTAGAGTATGGACTAAAGATGCGGGGGGTTAAAACAATTAATCGTCGCCAGAAGGCCATAGAAACATTAGAGATTGTAGGTTTAAGTAAATGGGCAGATTATAAACCAACCTCTTTAAGTGGGGGAATGCAGCAAAGGGTTGGTTTGGCTCGCGCTTTGGCCACTGATGCTGAAATTTTATTGATGGACGAAGCTTTTAGCGCCCTTGACCCACTAACAAGGGCAGAAATGCAAGATGAATTATTGCGACTTCAGAAAGAATTGCATAAGACTATTGTGTTTATTAGCCATGATATGCAGGAAGGTTTGAAATTGGGCGATCGCATTGCTGTAATGAAAGAAGGGGCAATTGTCCAGTTAGGAACACCGGAGGAATTAATTACTAATCCAAAAAATGATTATATTCGGGCTTTTACTCAAGAGGTAAATTCGGCCGAAATTATTAAGGTAGGGTCAATTATTAGTGAAAGAGCTTCCTTGCTGATAGGTAAAGATTCTGTTAGTTCTGGTCTGCAGCAAATGTTGGAGCATAATTTACAAGTTATGTATATAGTTGATCGGCAAAATCAACCTATTGGTTTAGTCAGTCAAGAAATTTTGGAAGGTAGTCTGAAAGAGGGAAGTGAGGATATTAAGGCTATTATGAAAACTAGCTTTCCGATGATTGATATTTCTGCTCATTTAAAAGATATTTTTTACCTTTATAAACAAGGATTACCTCTAGCTGTTGTTAATGATCAAAAAGAATTTCAAGGTATGGTTAAAGCAGTTGATGTGTTGACAACTTTAGGGCAATCAAATATTAATTTGGATAAAAATAATAATTAGAGTAGTCAGGAAATTGTGTTTATTTTTAATTATTTAGAAAACATTTACAGCAGATTCCAAGTATATGAAGTATAGATATTAACAATGAAATTAATGCAAGTGCGGGCATCTTGCCCGCGATAGATGTATCTCATTAAAGTCGAATCCGCTGTATCAATAAATATTCAGGGAAAAATAT
This sequence comes from Trichodesmium sp., assembly GCA_051439685.1. Lineage (GTDB taxonomy): Bacteria > Cyanobacteriota > Cyanobacteriia > Cyanobacteriales > Microcoleaceae > Trichodesmium. Next base: position 3,015 of record JBFRWR010000223.1, on the reverse strand, counting down.
TGTTATTTTGTGGATTAAAGCGCACCTTGAATCAGAAAAAAATTATACTCTTATGCCCGTCTAAACCTCCCTACTGGAGCGACACAGTTAAAATAGTGCATTCAATAAAATAGTGTGGGAAATGTGGGAAGTTTGGGAAGAGGGGGGAAATTAATAAACTCATAAACTAAAATTATTTTAACTGAAACAGTCTACTACAAGAGCTTAATTTTTTGTTGATCGACCATCTCTTATTGCAATACTTTATCGCAGAAAATTAAACAGGATGAAAAACTTGATTTAATACTTTTGAGACTTGTCTAGTTAAACTAATGGATTAACAATTTTTATTTAGAAGATACAGTAGATTTCAATTAATTAGTCATAGTAAAAATTATATAGCTGTCGATCAAGTCTTTTTTCAAATTGACTCAAACAAATTATTAGAGGAGTTAATCAATTGTGTTCATTCCTAATTATTTATCTCAGTATTTGATCGCTGAAACTAAAGGAGGATTAGAAATTTTATTTAACCCTTTTAAAGCTTATAACTTAGCTCTAGATGAATGGGTTAATACTTTAGTTAACTTTCTAGTTGATAACTTTCGCCCCCTATTTCAAGCTATTAGTTTACCTATTAGCGGAACTCTAGAAACTGTAAAATCAACTTTTCTGGCAATTCCTCCCCTATTTTTTCTGATAATTATTGGTTTATTAGTCTGGCAATTAACAGGTAGAAAGATAGCTGTATATAGTATTATAGCTCTTTGTCTCATTGGTTTTTGTGGTGCTTGGGAAGCAGCAATGGTTTCCCTATCTTTAATACTGACTGCTGTAATATTCTGTATGCTCATCGGTATTCCTTTAGGTATTGCCTGTGCTGTTAGCGATCGCTTCAATCAAGTATTGCGACCTCTTTTAGATGCAATGCAAACTTTGCCGACCTTTGTTTATTTAGTACCTGTAGTTATGCTGTTTGGAATTGGGGAAGTTTCTGGTATAATAGCAACTTTTGTTTTTGCAGTTCCACCTCTAATTCGTCTGACCAACTTAGGTATTCGACAGGTATCTCCAGAAGTGGTAGAAGCTGGACTTGCTTTTGGCTCAACTCGCCAACAAGTTTTATGGGAAGTACAAATTCCTTTGGCCTTACCAACTATTCTTGCTGGGGTAAATCAAGCAATTTTATTAGCTTTATCCATGTCAGTTGTCACTTCAATGATTGGAGTAGAGGGACTGGGACAAATGGTATTGCAAGGTTTAGGCCGTTTAAATGTGGGACTAGCTGCAGTAGGGGGATTGGGTATAGTTTTAATTGCTGTAATGCTTGACCGTATTACTCAAGCTATTAGTCAAGGAAATATTCTGACTTGGCAAGAACGAGGCTTAATTGGATGGTTTAAGTCTCTTGGGTTTTCTAAACAGAAAGGTACAACTTTAGGTATAAGTATTGTTATTGCTTTGTTAGTTGGTGTAACGGGCTGGCAATTAATTTACCAAGATACTGTAAAGTCAACCGAAACGTTTCTACCTGGAAGAGGAAAAATAGTTAGACCTGCTGCTGGTCTGGAAACTTACGGTACATTTATTACTGATGTGATAAGTATTGGTCTAGAAAAGTTAGGCTATCAGGTTAAAGGACAAAAACAACTAAATGTTCCTGCTCTGCACATTGCTGTTAGTAATGGTGATGTAGATTTTATTGGAACTCATTGGGAAGCTGCTCATCAAGAATTTTTCGAGCAAAATGGAGGAGAAAAAAAGTTAGAAAAGTTGGGAAATATTATTTCTAATTCTACTGTGGGATATGAGATAGATAAAAAGACTGCCCAAGAATATCATATTACTAGCTTATCACAACTAAAAGACCCGAAAATTGCTCAACTTTTTGATTCTGATGGTGATGGTAAAGCAAATTTAATTGGTTGTACTGCTGGTTGGATGTGTGAAAGAGTGATAAATCATCATTTACAAGTTTATGGACTTGAGGATACTGTTGAGCATATTCAAGGAGATTATTCTGCTCTATTAGTAGATATTTTAACTCGTTATCGTCAAGGTAAATCAATTCTCTTTTTTGGTTGGAAACCTCATTGGTTTGCTTCTCTTTTAAGGGAAGGGGAGGATGTCGAATGGTTGAATGTTCCTTTCACTTCGTTAATAGGAACTATGGCAAATTTTACGGCAAAAGATACTTCCTTTCATGGTAAAAATATCGGTCATCCTATTGATAAGGTTAGAATATTAGGTAATAAGAAATTCTTGGAGGATAACCCAGTTGCTCAACGTTTTTTTGCACAAATTGAGATTCCCATCGAGGATGTTAGTCTGGAACAAGAAAAGGTGAAAAATGGAGAGAATAAACCTGTAGATATTCACCGTCATGCTGAAGAATGGATTGCCGAGAATCAGGAATTATTTGATAGTTGGTTGGAAGTAGCAAAAAGTTAGGTTTTTGTCGCTCAAAAGAAATTAAATACTTGTCAATTATTCAGAGTTTTACAGGTTGTTTGTATCAGGAAATATAAATTAAGGAGATAGGGGATAGGGAACAGGGAACAGGAAACTGGGAACAAGGAACAAGGAACAGGGAACAGGGAATAAGCAGGAATAAATAATCGACAATTATTATTAAAAATATAGGAATGTATCTATCAATCTACAAGATTTCAATCTCTTGAATTATTACCGTAATTAAGGTTTAAAGTCTCTCGCTCGCCGTGGAGAAACAATGAATTTATTTTCCTTTTATTCAATCCAATCAGTTTGAGTAAGAGGTAATTATCAATTATCAATTATTGAAGACTTGTTATATTTTGGTCACTCTTTCCTATTTTAATACTTATTTTACAAAAAGTCTCTTAATATTACCTCTCTCGCAAATAACGCTGATAACTAAACCGGATTTATTATAGAACCCCTAAGCGGCTCTATAAAATTAGCTGGAGAGATCGGGGGACGGGGATATGGGGATATGGGGATATGGGGAGATTGGGGCTATTTTTATACTTTTTTCCCTATTCTATTTCACCGAAA
>JBFRWR010000222.1:0-8021 GCA_051439685.1 Trichodesmium sp. | reverse complement strand
ACACAGCTAAAACTGTGCAATAGATTTTTGTTTCTAGCTGTCTTTTTCTTCCCACACTTCCCACACTTCCCACCCTCCCCACACTCCCCATCTAATGCACCATTTAAGGTGTGTCGGTCCAGTAGGTATGTTCTCTATTATACTTAAACTTACCCATTCATCTAGATGATTACCTATAATAAAGTTCAGTAATTTGTCGCAAACGATCGCTCAATTCTGGACTCAAAAGCTCTGAAGTGGTATATCGCCACCGCCACTGTCCGGGATTAACACTAGGATCATTCATGCGAGCGCGGTTATCTAAGGAAAGAATATCTTGCAGAGGGAATATTGCCATATCTGCGACTGAAGCAGAAGCTAAACGGATCAGTGACCAATTAATTTCATGGATATCACCATCAGAAGTATAACCCAGATATTGAGCAACGTGCTGTCTTTCCTCTGGAGAAGCTTTTGACCACCAACCGATAGTAGTATCATTATCGTGAGTACCAGTATAAACTATACAGTTGTTGATAAAACTGTGAGGTAAGTAAGGATGATTTGCTTCTCCACCGAAGGCAAATAATAAGATGCGCATTCCTGGAAATTCAAAGCGATCGCGCATTTCTTCTACTTCAGGAGTAATTATTCCTAAATCTTCTGCTAGGATCGGTAGACTGCCCAAAGTTTCCCGTAATTTGTCAAAGAATTTATAACCTGGTGCTTTTACCCATTCACCATTAATAGCATTATCTTCCCCTGCGGGAACTCGCCAGAAAGCTTCAAAACCGCGAAAATGGTCAACTCTGACATAATCTACATATTCTAAAGTTGCTCGGAATCTTTCGATCCACCAAGCAAACTTTGTATTAATCAAGTTTTCCCAGTGATAAACAGGATTTCCCCATAATTGTCCAGTAGCACTAAAATAGTCTGGTGGAACTCCTGCTTTCCATGCAGGTTCTAAGGTTTCTGGGTTAAGTTCAAAATTTTCTGGGTGACTCCAAACTTCAGCACTATGATGGCAGACATAAATGGAAACATCCCCAATAATTTTAATGTTTTTGTCATGGCAATATTTGCGGAGTTTTTTCCATTGCTCAAAAAACTGAAACTGTAAAAATTTATGATATTGAACACTTTCATGTAGAATTTCAGTTGCTATTTTTAAAGCATTAGGTTCTCGACGAGCTAAACCTGGTTCCCATTGATTCCATGTTTTGTCTGGGTTAGCTTCGTGTAATGCCATAAATAAAGCATAGTCATCTAACCAATAAGATTGTGTTTGACAAAAAGTTTTATATTCTGAGGGAATAGCTTGTTTGAAGCGATGGTAAGCTTGTTGAAAATATTTATTTTTGTGGGGAATAACTTCAGCAAAGTTTACTCTACCATAAGCTGGGTCTCCTTCTGAGGGTAGAGGTGTCAGTTCATCAGGGTTTAATAGTCCTTTTTCTGCCAATATATCCAGACTAATTAATAGAGGATTTCCCCCGAAGGCACTAAAATTCATAGTGTAAGGTGAATGTTCGCCTCCTGTTGGGCCAAGAGGTAAAATTTGCCAGATTTTTTGTCCACTTCTGGCCAGAAAATCAATAAACTCATAAGCTGATTTGCCTAAATCGCCGATGCCAAACCTACTAGGTAAACTGGTAGGGTGTAGGATGATGCCACTTGCGCGTTCAAAAGTCATAGTATTTTGTCTGTAAATAATTTATTTAGTTATAGCAGGGAATAGGGAATAGTTATACCGTTTCACTAAAGTCAGAAGTCAGAAGTGAGTTTTTAATAATTTGAAGCCCCTATTTTACAGTGATTTCAGCTTGTTATTTAACTTCATAAGTTACGAACTATTTGCGACTTTTTTTAAGTGACATGATTTTAGAAAAACATTTCCTTGTCTAAGATTTATCTTTTTTAATATTTAGAATAATTCAGAAATTAACTAGGCGTTTAAATCTCCTGCTAGAATTTTACTGCTAAGTCCCGATCGCTTATTTAAACTAATTTAAAATTAATTTTTAACTACTTAACCTAATAATAATGTTTACTCAAAATGATGAATAAAATGATAGAATTTCAAAGAAAATTTATCCAAATTTATAGACCATGAGTTTGAAATTATACTTGATTCGACATGGAGAAACTACATATATTAAAACAGGAGCTTACTGTGGCATTTTAGACCCAGAATTGACTCCCGAAGGCTTAGAAATGGCAAAACAATTTGCTCAAGCTTATGGTTCATTAAATTGGACTGCTGCTTATGTTAGTCCAATGAAAAGAACAGTTGCTACTGCAAAACCTTTATGTGATGCTGTGGGTTTAGAAATGCAGCTACGGGATGGTTTAAAAGAAATGAATTATGGAAAATGGGAAGGAGAAAAACCTGAAACAGTTAATAGCAACTACCATGATGATTATGTTCGTTGGTTAACAGATCCAGGTTGGAATGCTCCTACTGGTGGTGAAAAAGGTATAGATGTTGCTCGTCGCTCTTCTCAGGTAATTGAGGAAATTTGTGACAACCATCAAACAGGTAATGTATTGGTAGTGTCTCATAAAACAACTATTAGAATAGTGCTTTGTCACTTATTGGGAATTGATATTGGCAGGTATCGCGATCGCATTATGATGTTAGTTGGTGGACTAAGTATTGTAGAAATGACTGATCACGGCCCATTACTACATTGTTTATCAGATCGTTGTTATCTAGATGAAAAATTAAGGTCTTTAAAAGGTTTCTAGTTAGGGAATAGGGAGTAGGGAGTAGGGAGTGGGGGAGCGCTCACAAGGGTAGGTTTTTAATATTTCGGTGAAGATAAGACAAGGAAGATTTGTTACAAAAAACTAGGGTTTTCAGCATCTGAGATTTTTGATAACCGAACCTAATTTTATAGGGTTTTTCTCCCTTGTCACCTTGTCTTCCTTGTCCTCCTTGTCTTGTCCCAACCCGAATGTAGGGGAGTAGGGGAGTAGGGGAGTAGGGAGAATAGGAATATTTAGTGTGGAAACAAAAGGATAGGTTTTTTCATCACCTACTTATCTGAACAAAATATTATATTAAATCCGCTTCCTTTGAAGTAATAATATTCTCCCATAAGTATTTGTGCAACAATTGATAATTACCTCTCCTGGAAAAGAAGAGGATTGACAAATAGGAAAATTGTTATTTATTATCCCCTGAAAAGGAGAGACTTTAAACCACAATATTTCGGTAAAAACTCCAACTTTGCTAGGGGTTTAGTGACCAAACCCCTATGATATTAAATTTTACCGATACTACTTTGATATTAGAATGTAAAAATTATTCCTTCTTTCCTCTGAATTTTCTGTAAAAAAGTAGAATCAAAAAATATAAATCATTACTAACTATGAAAATTTTAGTGTTAAATGCAGGTTCTAGTTCCCAGAAAAGTTGTTTGTATGAAATTACTACAGAAAACTTACCAGAAAATCCACCAAAACCAATTTGGGAAGCAGCAATTGACTGGACTGCTAATGATGATTATGGAGTTTTGGAAATAGAAGCAAATGGCGTTGAAAAAGAGTTCCAACTTAACCCCGAAAAACGCCTAGAAGGAATATCTAAAATGTTAGAAACCCTCAGTCAAGGAGAAACAAAAGTTCTAGAAAAATTATCCGATATAAACGTAGTTGGTCATCGAGTAGTTCATGGCGGTTCAGAATATTCAGAAGCAACTTTCATCACAGAAGAAGTCAAAGCAACAATTAAAAATCTTATTCCTTTAGCACCTAGTCATAATCCTAGTCATTTAGAAGGAATTGAAGCTATTGAAAAAATATTAGGAAATGTGCCTCAAATCGCAGTGTTTGATACAGCATTTCACAGTCAAATGCCAAAAGAAGCTGCTGTTTATCCAATTCCTTATGAATGGTTTGAAAAAGGAATTAGACGCTACGGATTTCATGGAACAAGTCATAAATATTGTGTTCAAAAAGCAGCAAAAATATTAGGTAAACCACTAGAATCTTTACGCATAATTACTTGTCATTTAGGTAATGGCGCTTCCTTAACAGCAGTGCGTCATGGAATTAGTATTAATACTACTATGGGATTTACTCCATTAGAAGGATTAATGATGGGAACTCGTAGCGGTTCAATTGACCCAGCAATTCTGATTTATTTGATGCGAGAGTACAATTTTGATGCCGAAAAATTGAATAAAATGCTGAATCAAGAATCAGGATTAAAAGGCATTTCTGGAAATTCAGGAGATATGCGTTATATAACTAATGCTATGCAAGAAGGAGATGAACTTGCTCAATTAGCATTTGATATTTATATTCATAAACTTCGTTGTTTTATAGGAGAAATGCTAGCTTCTCTTGGTGGTTTAGATGTTTTAGTTTTTACTGCGGGAATAGGAGAAAATTCAGCCATTGTTAGAGAAAAAACTTGTGCAGGTTTTGAGTTTTTAGGATTAAAAATTGACAAGAAAAAAAATACAAAACCGCCTATGAATACTGATATTTCTGCTCCAGATGCTAAAGTGCCAATTTTAGTATTACATACAGAAGAAGATTGGGCGATAGCTGGCGAATGTTGGCAAAAAATGACCCAAACCTAATTCAATAATTAATTAAGAGAGGGAGTAGGGAGTAGGGAGTAGCTAGTAGGGACATTGGATGCAACGTTCCTAGCTGCTCCCTACTTTTGGCTTTTAAATTATAACTTTTGGCTTATGAGATAAGGTGCATAAATAGAGTAAAATTTAATTTATGTACAATGAAGATCTTAAACTATCAAATATTCAGCCAACAACAGAAAGTCCTCTGGATTATATAGGAGAAGAAGAACTCCCCAAGCCTGATCCAGAGGAAATGTTACCATTACTCACATCCTCAGAACCTTCCCAAAGGATGATGGCCGCGCGAGTTTTCTGTGAACTTCAGGATGAGCGATCAATTTCCCCATTAATTGAACTTTTACAGGATGATTGTCCTTTAATCCGGGTAAGTGCTGCTTATGCTTTAGGCCGAAATCCTAGTCCAGATGCTGTGGAACCCCTAATTAAACAATTAAATTTGGACTTTAATGGCTATGTGCGTAAAGGTGTTGTTTGGGCCTTGGGAAATTGCTGCGATCGCCGTTCTCTAGAACCTTTAGTGGATGCTCTGAGAACAGATATTCCGGCAGTGCGTTTATGGGCCGCCAGTTCTTTAGGCCAAATGGCAAAAATAAGTTATGAAGTGGTAGTAGGGGCGATACCACCATTAATTGAAGGGTTACGACGAGACTCAATGACTGCAATCCGAAGCAACTGTGCATGGGCCATTGGTCAGTTATGCCGAGAATTACCTTCTAATGTTGTTTATGCTGGTGCAATTGATGCTTTGATCGAAGCATTAGAAGAAGATGAAGATATGGGTGTACGGGAAGATGCAAAATCATCTTTATTACGAGTAGGAGACCCTAGAGGTTTGCAAGTTATTGAAGATTTAGAAATGGAAGGATTATAAACAAATATACATTGGCTTTCAATGATATAATTTGAGACTTATTTAACAATTCTATAGAGAATGATTTTTGCTAAAAATTTTCCTAAATTGAATTGGGAATTAAAAAGATTATTATTAAATCAGAAAGCAAAGAATACAGCAAAATACTTCTTTTACATATTAGTATCAAATTATGTTGTATATTTTTTCAGGGCTTCTAATACCAAACTAATTAATCAAAACTACATATAACTTGAGGTTCAGACAATAAATCCTCACTGAGCTATTTTTACTATTATTTATTAAGCTATAGGGTTATTTTGTATACTTTATACAATATCTATAATTCTTAATTATGATGTTGATCAAGCGGATTTCGTCTAAGTAAGGTACACCTGTCACAGTTCAATAATTGATAATTGATAATGGATAATTGATAATTACCCATTCTTGAAAGAAGGGGATTGGCGCTCTGGGGAAATTTTTTTGATTTATCCCCTGGAAAGGGGAGGCTTTAAACCTTAATTGTTGAATGAGTAATTAATTATTGACGCTTCAACTCTTAATTATTAACTATTAATTATTAATTATTCGGTAAGATGCCTGTGCTACAAAGGTTTGAGATTTAATCTTTGTATTTAAAATACTTCAAATCTGAAGATATTTACTTAGTGTTCCTAATTTAGTATTGCCGAATTTGTATAATTGTAAACAATATTTTAGATTCAGGATTTTGATAATCTACTTGTAAATTTATAGAGTTATCCAAAAATATCTTCTAACAATAGATCGAAACTTTGTCATATAATATTATCAGTTGTTACAGATTTCAATTATTCTTCTCTCTTCTCCACTGACTACTAAATCATAAAATAACTAATGATTCGGAGTTAATATTAAGATTTAAAGTGATATCAAAAGTATTATTCTTTGTTAATACAAAAATGATTACTTGCTCCGTAAATAATAAATAACAATTTATTAAATAAATTTAATTTTTTCTCAAAGCTTATTTAAAATATTAATACTATAAAATCAGGGGAAACCTATGAGAGTACAAAAGCATCAACCGTTGATCAAAACTCATAATGAAATGAGGTTATATATGTCAGCTTTTAAACAAAATAGTATCTCTAATTTTTTCAGAAAAATTAATCAAGGAAATAAATATAAAACAACTCATCTGGAAAATTTACCCAAAGAATATGCTAGGTCTGGTGATATTAAAAATTATGCTCAAATTCTCACAAATATTGAATTTTTATCAGCTAAAATTAATCACAAAAAATTCGGAATAGAAAGTTTACTAAAAGACTATAATTTAATCAATGAATCAAAACAATTAAAATTTGCCGATTATCCTCCAGAAATAACAAAATCTCTACAACTAATTAAAGAAAGTCTAGAATTATCAAAATCTATACTACAAGACGAGAAAGAACAACTATCAGTACAACTATTTGGCCGACTTTTAACATATAAAAACTTACCCCTAATTAAACAATTACTAGAGCAAATTCAAGAATTAGAAAATACTCCCTGGTTGTACCCCATTCATCCAGGTTTAACTGTACCAAATGCAGGTTTAATTACAACTATTACTGAACATGATGACTCAATTAATGCAGTAGCGATCGCTGTAGATAGTCAACAGACAGCAACCATAAACATTCCTCGCCATGATGAAGGAGTGAGGTCTGTTGCCATGCTCCCTAATACCACTCAAGTATTATCAGCTTCAGAAGATAATACGATAAAAGTATGGAATTCTGCTACAGGTAAAGAAGTTACAAAATTGATAGGCCATACTGAAGGAGTATCAGCATTGGCGATCGCTCCTGATGGGAGAGTGGTATCTGCTTCTGAAGATAAGACCCTTAAAGTTTGGGATTTAGAAACAGGGGAAGAACTCCTAACTATAGCAGGTCATGATTTCTGGGTAAATGCTGTTGCTATTACTCCTGAAGGTAGATGTGTGATTTCAGGTTCTAGCGATCATACTGTGAAAATTTGGAATTTAGCTACCGGGACAGAGATGATGACTTTCAAAGGACATCTTGATGGCATTTGGTCAGTAGTAGTTACTCCCGATGGTAAAAAAGTCATATCTGCTTCCTGGGATGAAACTTTAAAAATCTGGGATTTAGCTAGTGGGAAAGAATTACGAACTTTATGGGGGCATACTGACGGTATTTGGTCAGTAGCAGTTACTCCCGATTCTAAAAAAGTCATATCTGCTTCTTGGGATGATACAATCAGAATTTGGGATTTAGCTAGTGGGAAAGAACTACGAAAATTATCAGGTCATACTAATACCATTAGGTCAGTAGCGGTTACTCCCGATGGTACACGGATAGTATCAGCAGCAGCAGATCATAAGGTAAAAGTCTGGGATATTCAGACAGGAAAAGAGTTGATGAGTTTTTCTGGAGATAATAGCTTTTATTGTTGTACTGTTGGCACCGATGGCAAAACTGTAGTTGCAGGTGATAGTTTGGGAGTAATCCACTTTTTAGAAATGGCAGGTTAATTTAGCCAGGAATTATGCATAACTGCCATATCTAGTAGGGTGGTTT
>JBFRWR010000221.1:0-2502 GCA_051439685.1 Trichodesmium sp. | reverse complement strand
AGCTTCTAATTTTGATAGTATTCCTCCATCTTTAGGAGAAATATCAGAGATCGAATTAGCTTTAAATTTAGCTAACCAAGCAGGTATGACTCCAGAAGAATTAGAAGTAGCAGATAGCCGTGCTATGGCATTGCAAGATGAAAGAGGAAAAATTACTTTTGCTGAAGAAAAAGGCAAAGAAATAGGAAGACAAGATGAGGCGAGCGCCTTAATAATGCGTCAACTGAAAAAACGTTTTGGAGAAATTTCTACAGAAACTATTAGCAAAATTGAAAATTTAACAATTGAAAAATTAGAAAATTTGGGAGAAGATTTCTTAGATTTTAATAGTATAACTGATTTAGAAAGTTGGCTGAATCAGTAATCAGTATATTAGATTTATTGCAGAAGTCAGGAAATAGGCAATAAAGGGGTGAAATTTTCATTTCATATCTTGAATTGATTTAATTAAAACTTTTGCTAGAAGTCTATTATGGTCAACTATCTACTATACTCTTTGTTTAAATATTAAATAATTTCTATTTTAATACTGACAAAAAATGCTTGAAGAAGAAATACAACTAACTATCAATTATCGAATACAAGATTATATAGATGCGAATCGTGTTGATTTTCGCCGTCGATTTATTTTTTCAAAAATTCTAAGATTTGTTGCTATATTTTATGTATTGTTTTTAGCTTGATTCATTGCAGTTAGTCCTCATCCTAACTTTTATGAAATATTAGTTTTGATTTTGTTTTTAGCATTTGTATTTTTTGAATAGACTTGGCTCCCTTTTTTCTCTAAAAGTTTCTTTGAGAAGCAACGAAAATTTTTTAAGAATCAAGTTACTTTGATTTTTCAACAAGATGAAATGGTGGAAATTTGTGTTTATCAAGAACTAAAACTTAGATGGTTCTACAAACATATTACAACACCTAAAATTATGTTGATATTTCTAAATCCACAAAATTGTATAATAGTTCCTAAAAAAGATTGTTTTAGTGAAGAGCAATACGAAAAAATCTGTCATCTAATAGATAAATTTCCTCAAGGTTATTAAATCATCCATAAAAAACTTTGGTAAAACCAGATCGTGCTTTTCAGCAATTAACAATTTTCATATCTGCGACAGCAGTTCGCAAAGCATTCCGCAGAAAAAAATGAATAATTAAGAATTACTCCTTCTTAAAAAAAAGGGATTGAATAAAAGGAAAATTTCTGACTACTGACTAATCTAAACCTAATACCATTTCTGTGTAATAATGCGCTTAATAATGATTGCTCATATCTGATTAGACTGACTATTCTTATCTTTAAGATTAAATGTAACTTTATAAATAAATGATATGAGTACTTCAAGTTTATAAACTTGGTATTAGATAAATTCAAAGATCGTCTTTTTTCATAGTTTTTGTTATAAAATAAAAATAGTTAAATGTAAAACTATAGAAATGACATCAGAAAAAAAATCAACAAATCAACAAACAAGAACTAACACAACAATTCCCTGGTGGTTAAAAATATGGCAGCAACAAAAAGAAAACATTAAAACTTTGACGATCGCTCTATTGTTATCTTTATTAGTCAGAATATTAATTGCAGAACCAAGATATATCCCATCAAATTCAATGATACCAACTTTAGAAGTAGGCGATCGCTTAGTTGTAGAAAAAGTATCTTATCATTTTCATCCACCGACAAAAGGTGATATAATAGTTTTTCAACCACCCCAACAATTACAACGCTACGGTTATAAAAAAAATCAAGCTTTTATCAAGCGAGTTATTGGTCTACCAGGAGATACTATTAAAATTGAGAATGGTCTAGTATATATTAATGACCAACCCCTTTCAGAAAATTATATTGCTGAACCACCTGAGTATAGTCTGGCAACTTCAGTCACAGTACCCAAAAATCAATATTTTGTGATGGGGGATAACCGCAACAATAGTAATGACTCTCATGTTTGGGGTTTTTTGCCTAGAAAAAATATTATTGGTAGGGCAATCTTTCGCTTTTGGCCTTATCAAAGAGTAGGATCGGTTTAAGAGAGGTTGCATAGGTAGTAGGGAGCGGGGAGGGGCTTACAATGGTAGGTTTTTTACCTTTGATGTCAAAGAGTGGGAAGAGGGGGAAGTTTTGAGGGATTTATCGTAGAAAAAAGTACATTGAATTGAAATTTTATACTTAATAAAAACGATCAGTCACCCCTTTGTTAAAAACCTACCCCTGTGAAGCAGAGAAGGGGGGAGAAGGGAGTAGGGAATCAGGGAGAAAATCGGAGCCTTTAAGGTGTGAGTTGTTGAATGAATAATTAGGGTTTGCTGAAAAAAGCAGAGTGTGGGGAGGGTGGGGAGTGTGGGAAGTGTGGGAAGTGTGGGAAGTGTGGGAAGACAGAGAAAATTCGAGGAATAATTGTTCGGAGATTTTTCTGTCTCGCGTTACCCCAAAATACTCACTTTTTCAGCAATTTCAACTGAAAAGCTGGTACTTTTTCCCGACTTAAAAAGGGCAATACC
>JBFRWR010000220.1:0-13488 GCA_051439685.1 Trichodesmium sp. | reverse complement strand
AGAGCAGATGCACTTCATCAACTGACAACATGGTTAGCTAAGAACCACAGCACCATAGTCATAGAAGATTTGAATGTAAGTGGAATGCTCAAAAACCATAAATTGGCAAGTGCCATAGCAGACTGTGGCTTTTATGAATTTAAGCGTCAACTTACATACAAATGTGAATGGTACGGCAGTGAATTAGTCATAGCTGATAGATTTTATCCAAGTTCTCAAATATGTTCAAACTGTGGGCATCAACAGAAAATGCCGTTGCACTTGAGAACTTATGAATGTAGTGAATGCGGTTTCACTGCTGACAGAGATTTTAATGCTGCTGTCAACCTAGAAAACTATGTAAGTCAGTAGGTGGAGTTCCCACCGATTTGAAGCCTGTGGAGAAGATAAGTTGCCGACTGCGGTCAGTGATCTTCTGTGAGACAGGAAGCTAGCTCCAAAGTTCATGCGTTCGCGCCTGGGTAAGTTTGGGTAAGTTTAGTAGAACGGTATGGTTAGAAAAATTAACTTCAAAAACTATGGATAACAAGGAGCTGGAGTTGACACGAGAATTGAACTCTATAAAATAAGATAAGTTATTTCATATTCGGTTGACTTATGATTGAGATATTAGCAAAGAATTTAGGTGTAGGGAATAAGAGAGAAATTAAAATATATTCATTCTCTTAAATCATCAGTGAGAAAAACTTGATATGAGAAACTGAAATTGACAGTTTTCTCAGAAACTGGAACTTTGTTTCCACACAACTCGAATATTATTTCGTAAGGTTGTTTTGCCAAGGAATGCTCTACAAAACCTGCACTGTCAAAATTTGGCTTTACTTAAGTAGAAAGGTAATTAATTTATTCTGGCGATCGCGACACCGTAGTGGGAGCATCTTGCTCCCGTACTCTCCTATTTACCATGACTATCCAGGACTACCCAAATAAGAAGGGAGGGGTCAGGAGTCAGGAGTCAGGAGGGAATAGGGAAAAAGAAAGCGTGGTGGTGCATAGTAATGGTAGAGGGAGTGTGGGAGGTGTGGGAGCGTGAGAAGAAATTAAAAAATAGATATCTTCACCATTACAATGCAGGACTACCAAAGAAAGTATAAAAAGGAGAAAGTTTTTTTATAAATAAATACCTCTTCGGAAAAGAGGGAGTAGGGAGTAGGGAAACTACCCCTAACCCCTCCGGTGGAGGGGAAATAATTGATGATTTATACTCGATAATTGATTTGATTTTTGATGATCACCAGATGTCTATTAGTCCCCTGAGATGCTGTAAATAATTAATCTTCTCTTTCTATTCCTTGCAGTTTACGAAACCGTCACAGAACCTAGTAACCTTTCCATAATAGTTTGAGTACGTTTTCCTCCCGTTGTAATTACACGATGAGAAAGCACATAAGGAACAAGAAACTTAACATCATCAGGAATAGCATAATCTCGCTGCGAGAGAAAACCTAAAGCTTGAGTTGCTCGATGCAAAGCAACTGTTCCACGAGGACTCACACCCAATGTAATATCTTCATCTTCCCTGGTTGCTCTGACTAACCTCAGCATATACTTTTGCAAAGACTCATCTACTTTTACCAAACTGCACAAACGACGTAACTCCTGTACTTCATCCAAAGTAATGCAAGCTTCTAATGTACTAACTTCTATTCCTTCCGAAATTCTTTTTAACATCTGTAGTTCTTCGGACTCTGTAGGATAACCCAATGTCAGAGATAAAGTAAAACGATCCATTTGTGCTTCTGGTAGGGGAAATGTCCCCTGATACTCAATTGGGTTCTGAGTTGCAATCACAAAAAATGGGTCAGGAACAGAACGTGAAACTCCATCAACAGTAACCTGTTTTTCTTCCATCACCTCTAACAAAGCAGACTGAGTACGGGGTGTAGCACGATTAATTTCATCTGTCAGTAGTACATTAGCAAATACGGGACCAGGTAGAAATTCAAATTCTCCACTACGGGGATTCCAAATATTAGTACCAGTAACATCCGTTGGTAGTAAATCAGGTGTACATTGAATTCTCTGAAATTTTCCAGCGATGGAATATGCTAGAGATTTTGCCAGTAAGGTTTTGCCTACACCAGGAACATCTTCTAATAGAACGTGACCTCCTGAAAGGAGCGCTACTAATACTAGCTTGATAGCATCTTCTTTTCCAACAATAGTTTGACTGAGATTTGCTTTGAGTTTTTCAATACTGTCTTTCATAGTCTTTTGTTTTATTCCATACTTGCAAATACAGGGATATTTAGATAATTACTTAATTATTAATTACTAGACAATGCAAAGTTTTGGGAATAAATATTGCCAGCTAAGGGTTTCAGCAATCTCAACCTGAGAACTCTATATTCAGAACTGTAGGTACTTTAAGCCTTTTCCAGTAATACTTTCAGTCTTGAAAGCCAATCGTTTTTTATAAGAACTTTGTACTCTCCAGTTAATTATTAGACATCTGGTGATAATTAAAAATAAAATCAATTATCGTGAACAAATTATTAATTATTGCTCTGCTGATTAAATATAAAAGCATTGACAGATAAAGGTTGTAGCCTTTTTGGGTATTCAAAAAGTACCTAGTTTTGAGCTGCTTTATGCTCAAAAAGTTAGTATTTTTAGCAAGAGTTGAGCAAAAAAATTACTCCCCTAAACTCCCCTACTCCCCCTACTCTCCTACTCCTGAAAAAAGACTTTTGAGCGCCAACCCTAATTATTGCCCCCTACTCCCTACTCCCTATTCCCTACTCCCTAATCCCTCTTTTCCGGAGATGTCTATTAAATATTAAATATTAATTATGCAGTAAGTAGATTTCTAGCAATTTTACAATCTTCATATATTTGGGCTTTGAGTAAATCGAGAGAAGCAAATTTTTTTTCAGGTCGTAAAAATTCTATCAAATTTACTGTTAAAGTTTGACCATATAAATCTTCATCCCAGTCTAATAAATGAACTTCTACAGTTGGGTGTAAACCATTTAATGTAGGACGACAGCCAACATTCATTACTCCTAAGTATGGGCGGTCGCCAGAAAATAAATCTGGAGTTTGCTTTGGTTTTGAAACATAGACTTCCACAGCATAAACCCCAAAACGAGGCAAAAATTTTTGTAGTGGTAACTGAAGATTAGCTGTAGGAAAGCCTAAAGTTCTACCCAATTTCTCACCATGGACTACTTGGCCAACTAAATTGTAAGGACGACCTAACAAACGATTTGATTTTTTTAGGTCTCCCTCTTCCAGAGCTTGACGAATTATAGAACTACTAATTCTTTCCCCATTTTCACAGGTATATAGAGGTACAATTTGAACATCTATATCATAGTTAGCAGCGATCGCCTTTAAGTCTGTTGCTTGTCCTGCCCTTTTTTGTCCAAAACGGAAATCCCATCCGACACTTACTTGACGAGCTTGTAAATGTTTTACCAAAATTTCTTCTACAAATTCATTAGGAGTTAAATTTGCCAAATCTTGATTAAATGGCAATAATACGACTTGTTCAACTCCTATATTTTCTAAAAGAGCTAATTTTTCTTCTAGTGGAGCCAACAATTTTTTTGGTTTACCACTAAAAAATTCTTGGGGATGAGGGTTAAAGGTGACAACTGTTGCATAATTTTTTTGCCCTGGGTAACTATCCTGTTTACCCAATGCTGATGAAAGTTTTTTCTCTTTATGGAATAATTGCAACTCTTTAATTTCATCTACTTCTGTAGGACAAACAGGAAGTAAATCTGATTTATTATTTAAGTTAAAAATATGTTTAACTACTTGCCAATGGCCGCGATGCAAACCATCAAAATTGCCCAAGGCAACATTAGTTGGGGTTAGGGCTGTAGCTACAGAAGAAGTTATCCACACACGTTATATTTTAAATTATTTAGTAAACTTCTACCACATTTAGTATTTTTTGTCTAAATTTTTTGTCAGTTTACTCACAAAATTCCCAAAAATTTAGACAGTAACTTTAGTTGCTTGTGCATAATTTACGGTTGAATTATTTTTTTTTCCATTGCTAGGAGAAATTAATTGAATTGACAAACCTTCTCTTGCCATTAGACTATTGGGAAATTTCTCTGCTACTTGCTGTCCCAAATTATCTAAGAAATCATCATTATGTAAAGGATCATGGTGAAAAATTACCAATTTTTTAACTTGAGCTGCTTTAGCAATTTTTACAGCTTCCTGCCAAGTGGAGTGTCCCCACCCAATTTTACTAGATTTTTCTGAATAATATTCTTCATCCGTATAGGTAGCGTCATAGATTAAAACATCTGCTTGACGAGCCAAAAATAAAACATTTTCATCTAGACGATCTGGAAAATGCTCCGTGTCAGAAACATAAGCTACTGCATATCCTCCCCAATTAATACGATAACCTATAGCTTCCCCTGGGTGGTTGAGTAGAGCATTTTCTACTAAAATATCCCCAATTTTTATTGACTGACCTATTTCCAGATCGAAAAATTTGAGTTCTGCCCCCATAATTTGTAAAGGCACGGGAAAATTAGGGTTGAGCATCTGGTCATTAAGTCTTTGTTGAATAGTCGCTCCATTAGGAGCAACCGCCCCGTATATATTGAAACGATTCTGTTTGACAAAAGCAGGAGCAAAAAAAGGAAAACCTTGAATATGGTCCCAGTGGCTATGAGTGAAGAACATATGGGCATCTATTGGCATTTGAGACATTAGGGATTGACCCAAAACTCTAAGGCCAGTACCACCATCAAAAATTAGACGATGCCCACCAACTCGCATTTCTATACAAGGTGTGTTACCGCCATATCTTACTGTTTCTGAACCTGGGGAGGCAATACTTCCTCTGACTCCCCAAAATTGAATTGTAAATTGATTTTCTTTAATTGACATGAGTTTTATTGCAGTATTTCTTTAGTTAGCCCATCGAGGATGTGTTTTTAGTTAACTCAAATTTTTGCCACTAATTAAAGGGCTTGTTCTAGGAGTAAACATGACTAATAGGAGTCAATGTGTATACGCCTATCATATTTTAACTTTTATCTTTAGGTTATCTACCTCAAGTTTTGGTAAAAGATGAGAGGCAGATGGTTCTTATCCCATCAATGTTAAATTACTTAGGGGATTTATTCAGTAGTCTTAGTAAATATAATTAGGATAGCTTATTTTTTAGATATTTAGAATGTACTGGAATTGATATTATTTGCTAAACTAGACGGAAAAAATTTATACAATATACTTAAATTAAATATTCTCATCAATGATTATTTATTGTAGGATAAAATCCGTTTAATTTGGTCTCAGAAAATTGTCTGTTCTTGATTAGTTGCCAAGTGCTAAGTATTTGTAATTAGGATTTCTACTGTATAGGGAATTTCCTACGGAATGCTCCGCAAACACTAATCGCCCCTTACTAATTGCTCAATTAATTATACCGATACTACCGGATTTGATATATAGCGGATTTCTTATCCGTCAGGTAGGATTGTGACAGTTCAATAATTGATAATTGATAATTTCCTCTCCCTAAAACGGATTGGATTGAATAAAAGGAAAATAAATTCATTGTTTCTCCACGGCGAGTGAGAGGCTTTAAACCTTAATTATTCGGTAAGATTCCTGTGCGACAAAGCTTTTATAATAATATATTTATACCTCATAACTTCCGAATCTGCTGGATAAATTACAAATTACCAAGTCACTCGATCGCTTAATTTGTCTAACATTTTTGGTCCTACTCCTGATATTTGATCGAGGTCTGCTAAAGATTTAAAAGGTTTATTTTGTCTGGCTTGAATAATTCTCTCTGCTAATTTTTTTCCCACCCCAGGTAGAGTTTCTAATTCTTCGGCAGTAGCAGTATTTAGATTAATTTTTTTGTTAGTATCTATTGCTAAATTTTGAGCTTCTTTTAACTGAGAACCACATTCTTTTTCTTGTTCTTCAACTTTTTTCTGGAGCCAAGATGGTATGCCGAAAGTTGCTGTTTGATAAAGTCTTTGAAATTCACGCTCAAAATGGGCTGCTACTGTAGAATTTTCTATTACTAATAAAGTTTCATCATTGTTATGGTTAGCTGCTGCTGTCCAATTATGGGAACCAGTAATTACAATTGAGTTATCAATAATTCCAAACTTGTGATGTAGGCGATCGCCAGGAGGTAAATTTGGAATACCGACTGTATAAATTGGTTTTTGCCAAGTTCTATTATTATTTTCATATTTACATTTATTTGCCAGAGCTATTCCCATCATATCTAAAGCTTCACTATAGTAAAGATAGGCAAAATTAGGTTCAATTAAACTTTTAATTGAGACATCTTGTAATGATTTATTTTCTAGAGTATTAACTAATGATTGTGATGAAAATACAAAGAGAGCTAAATTAATAGATGTTTGTGCTTTTTCTAATGTTTGATTAATTAAACCATTGACACTTTGTTGCCAAGATTGACTCTTAGAAGTCGGAGCAAATTGTATTGTTATTTTTGTATTACCTAATTCTATTTCTCTGGCAGGTCTAAATGGCTTTTTTAAGCCAAATTTACTATCTAATTGATTACCAGGCCCATCTCCCCACATTAGATTAAATTCTTCTGTAAATAGTTGGGCTAATTCCCTACTTTCTATTTTTAAAAGATTATTTGCATTTCCACGACTAACAGGTTCTGAAAAGTCTCCATGAATACCACTTGTAGTAAAATTTGCTGAAGTAACAATCATAGTTTGACCATCCACCACTAGAAATTTGTGGTGCATCAGGCCACTTCCTTTTGATCCATCAGCAGTATCATCAATTAAAGGAACTCCTGAATTACTTAAAATAGTTAGAGCATCCCTCAGATTAATTTCATCTTGACTAATATCACCATCCATGTTAGCGTCAATAAGCTGAAACAATTCATTGTAGCGTCTTTGCTCACGCTCACTGAGTTGGCCTACGTCAGATTTACTCAAACTTTTCCAGGGACGATTATAGGTATTTTCAATAATTACTCTGACTTTTACTCCAGCTTGATAACGTTCGACTAAAGCTTGAGCAATAGCTGGTAAACGTAACTCTTGAACCGCCACATCAACGGTAGAATTAGCATTATTAATAGTATCAACAATTATTTCTTCAAGATTATCTCCAAGTCTAGTTTGTTGGCGCAAGACCTCAGTATAACTTGAAGCTTGAGAATGATTAAAGTAAGATTCGATCAGAGGGTCTTGTGGTAATGGAGAAACTGGAGGAACTAACTGCTCAGTTTGATTTAGACAAGCAGTGAGGCTAAAAGCCAAAAGTACAAAAGTTCCAAAACCAACTATAGCAGAAGGAAGTAGCACAGATATTAGCAAAGTCAATGAGCTTACTTCATAATAAACCTCTTGCAAAAGTTTTAATTACATCAATTCAAGATATGAAATAAAAAATTATATCTCCCTATTCCCTATTCCCTGACTTGTGCAAGAAGTCTAATATAGTAAGCTAAAGTTTGTTGTGTAACTTCAATATCTCTAGATAGCAATTTTACTGAAACGGGACTGACGCATCAGGTAGGAAAAACTAGGATTTGAGATTGCTTTCCTATAGCTAACAATCAGGAAAATACATTGTAGTGCGTAAGTCCTATCAAATTGAATCAGGAGTAAATATTGCTCATTGTGTTATTATGGCCGATAATTTAGAATTATAGTTAACTAAAATTCTGCTAAAGTACAAATACTTTATGTATTGTCCATTTCCTATGCTATTGGGAAGGAATTAATGACAATCTACTTTGCTGTTTTATGCCGAAAAGAAAAAGGACTTTTCCGTGTGGCCATAAGGGATATGGGAGAAAATGCCATCGCTGTGAACAAGAGCAAATGGCACAGCAAAGAGTTGACAATGAAATAGCGGAAAAGAAAGAAAAAAAGTTAGAGTGGGAAGCTTCTTTCAATTTAGATATGATAGATTTGAAAGGTTTACCAGACTATGTAGTAGTCAAAGCTAGATCAATTATTTCTGGATTAAATAATAATCAAAGCTATAGAGAATTTGGAGGTAAACGACTCCGCCATAATCGTTTTATTGTAAGTATACCTGTTACCCGTAATTATAGAATGATTTGTCAAGATTATGGTAATTTTGTTGTACCACAGAAGGTGATGTCACATGAAGATTATAATGTTTGTAAGCCTAAGTAATTCAGGTAGTAAATTTGGGAAATTGCAAAGTAAAACTTTAGAGTTATCATTATAATCAGAATTGAAATTTTAATTATAATCAAGAAGATATTAATAGAAAAAAATATATAGCAATCAGGAATTAGACCTGATAATTCTATTGTCATTTCATTTCAGTTATTATTTCTCAGTTAGCTACAGTTCTTTTCTGATTTTCTCTTCTTGAGAACCAAAATTACGACTCCTTACTTCCTATAAATTTTGTATACAATATGTCAACAAAAAAATAATCTCCATATCTGACCCTTTTTGGGGATTGTTATGTTCCTAATTCAGTAATTTAATTCAATTAACCAAAATCAAAAAGTTTGTTTAGGACTTGATGATTAAATATAAAAGTATTGATAAGAAATAAGTTAAGCAATTAACAATGTTCATGTCTGCGACAGGAGAAACAATTAATAATTAATAATTCCCCCTTATTAAAAGAAGGGGATTGACTAAAAGGAATTTTCTTGATTTATCCCCTGAAAAGGGGAGGCTTCAAACCTAAATTGTTGAATGAATAATTAATTTACTATCAATTATTAATTATTCGGTGCATTTTTAGGTCGGGAAAAAGTACCTGGTTGTCAGCTATTGATGCTCAAAAAGGAGCGCATTTCTAGAGGCAAAAAAATTACTATTCTACTCCTCTATGAGGAAAGTACAGGAGTCAGAATTTTTAATGTTTTCAGGCAAAACTAACTATCATAAAAATTCTCACATCTCATTCCTGATTGCTATATAATATAATATGTTCATAACTAAACTTTAATATTGAATCTTCCCACACTCCCCACACCCCTAACTATAGATATGATAACCTATCTCCCCCTATCCGTGTCTCGCCCTATCCGTGTCTTCCTACTCTCCTACTCCTGAAAAAAGACTTTTGAGCGCCAACCCTATTGAGAGGTCTTCTGTGACTAAAATTTTATTTGTGCAAAGAGAAATTTTAAAAGTCAAAACTTAGAATTTAATCGGAATATATCTTATATACTGGGAATCTACTCTAAATATACTAAAAGTAGGAAATACTAAATTAAATTGTGTAGTATTTATCCCTGAATATTCAGTAAAACAATTTTTATTTACTTCTATTTATTTAACTATTCTCAAGAAGAGAAAAAACAAATGGACAAAACAACGATGCAAATTTATCTAGACTATAGCGCTACAACACCACCCAGGGCAGAAGCGATCGCTGCAATGGAACAAGTATTTACTCAACAATGGGGTAATCCATCTAGCTTACATACATGGGGCCAAAGATCGGCAACATTAGTCGAAAGAGCCAGAATCAAAGTAGCAAATCTCATCAATTCTGTACCAGAATCTATTATTTTTACTTCTGGGGGAACTGAAGCTGATAACATGGCAATCATTGGTGTAACCCGTTGCTATAAAAAACCGCAACATATAATTATTTCTAGCGTGGAACATTCTGCTATATCAGAACCAGTAAAAATGCTAGAAAACTGGGGTTGGCAAGTGACAAAATTACCTGTTGATCGACAAGGAAGGGTAAACCCTCAAGAACTACAAGCAGCATTACAACCAAATACAGTTTTAGTCTCAATAATTTATGGCCAAAGTGAAGTAGGCACTCTTCAACCGATAGAAGAACTAGGTAATATCTGTCGTTCTCATGGAGTTTTGTTTCATACGGATGCAGTTCAGGTAATAGGACGTTTACCAATAGATGTACAAAACCTGCCAGTAGATATGTTGTCTTTATCTAGTCATAAAATTTATGGTCCTCAAGGTGTCGGCGCACTTTATGTCCGGGACGGTGTGAAATTAGTCCCTTTATTAGCTGGTGGAGGCCAAGAGATGAAATTACGTTCTGGTACTCAGGCGGTAGGAGCGATCGCGGGTTTTGGAGTGGCTGCAGAGTTAGCTAGTGCAGAAATAATGACAGAGAGTTTGAGGTTAATCAGGTTACGCGATCGCTTATTTGCACAGATGGCGGATCACCCAAATTTAATTCCTACTGGAGATAAATTACGGAGATTACCTCATCATGTTAGTTTCTGTATTTTACCTCCAGAAGTTGGAGCAGGTAACGCAGAGAATAATATTACAGGTAAAACTATAGTGCGAGAGTTGAACCTAGCTGGAATTGGTATTAGTGCTGGTTCCGCTTGTCATAGTGGAAAGGTTACTCCTAGTCCGGTATTACTTGCAATGGGATATACAGAAGAGGAAGCTATTGGGGGTATTCGTTTGACATTAGGAAGAGATACAACTGAGATAGATATTGATTGGACGGCAATGGTATTAAAGCAAGTTTTTGCAAGATTAATGCCTAAAAAATTAGCGATGTTTAACTGTTAATGTATAGCAAAAAAAAGGAATATAGCAGATTTGACTAAGCGTGAGGTACACCTACACGAGCAAGATGCTCGCACTGATAAAATTTAATTATCAATATCTGTACCTCACGCTTCTTGGGAAATGCTATAGTCATTTCCAGTTATCAGTTATCAGTTGTAACTAGCCAATTTGTTCGGTGATGATATTTTTTTACTTCCTGTTGTTATTACCAAAGGGAGAAAAAAAATAAAAATGATAAATTTGATAGTTGAGTTTAATCAGATTCTTAAATTTATTAAACCTTCAAGTTGTTAGTAGTAAAAAATCATCAAATTGGTATGATTAATCAATTTAAAATAGATATTATTTTTAGCTACAAATATTTTAAATAATTAATATTAGACATCACCGGAAAATAAATAAAACTCTTAATTAGACCTGCTAAAGAAAGGAAAAATTACCATAAAAAAAACCTTTTTCATGGCTTTTTCAGAAAAATATCTTACCTGTTCCCAGTTAAGTGTTCCCTGTTCCCTAATCATGCAAAAAATCTATATCTTTATTCAACTATTAATTAATAGTTGATAGTCAATTAATTATTCATTCAACAATTCACGCCTTGAAGCGTCCCCTTTTAAGGGTATAAATCAAGAAAATTCCTTTGAGTCAATCCCCTTCTTTTAAGACTATGCTTTACCCACATCTTTCTTAACATAAAACTTGACAAAATTGACAGGTTATGGGTAAGTCTTACTTCGGCTTTTTCGGGAGAAAAATGTATGAAAAAAAACATTTTTTGGCGATCGCTTAAGTAGTTTTACTGAGCTGCTATGATGTTTTCTCCTTTCTCCCCTGCTCCCTTCTCCCCCTCTCCCCACAAGCTTTTCAGGAGTTATGGGTAATGGATAGCAATCAATAATTAATAATTATTCGTTATTCATTATTAATTATTAATTGCTGAACAGAGGTCTATTTACCATAATCAAAAATCAAATCAATTATCGCCCATAAATTATCATTTTTTTCCCTACTCCCTATTCCCTATTCCCTATTCCCTATTTTCTACAAAATGATAATAAATTATAAAAATATTATATAATTTGAGAGGTAACTTGCAACTACAACTAAAATTGACACAGAAAATAGATTAATTAAGTTGTAGACTCATATTTTGGAGCAAATAAATTGAAAAATCAACAACAAAGTTTACAAACATTAATATTAGCAACTGGATTATCTATATTATTGCTAATTGGTTTTAATTCGTTTGTAATTATTAATCCTGGTCAAGCTGGTGTTCTGAGCATTTTAGGTAGAGCTAGAGATGGAGCTTTACTAGAAGGAATTCACTTTAAACCTCCCCTGGTTTCACAAGTTGATGTGTATGATGTAACAGTACAAAAGTTTGAAGTTCCTGGTCAAAGTTCCACAAAAGATTTACAACAATTATCTGCTAGTTTTGCCATTAACTTTCGCTTAGATCCAGTGCGGATAGTAAAAATTAGAAGAGAACAAGGCACTCTACAAAATTTGGTTGCTAAAGTAATTGCACCACAAACTCAAGAATCTTTTAAAATTGCTGCAGCTAGAAGAACTGTTGAAGAAGCTATTACAAAAAGAGTAGAATTAAAAGCTGATTTTGATAATGCTTTAGGTTCTCGCTTGGATAAATATGGAATTATTGTGTTAGATACTAGCGTGATTGATCTAACTTTTTCTCCTGAATTTGCTAGAGCGGTTGAAGATAAACAAATTGCCGAACAAAGAGCGCAAAGAGCAGTTTATATTGCAGAGGAAGCAGAACAAGAAGCTGAAGCAGAAATTAATCGTGCTAAGGGTAAAGCAGAAGCTCAGAAACTATTAGCTGAAACATTAAAAGCACAAGGTGGTGAGTTAGTTTTACAAAAAGAAGCGATAGAAGCTTGGAAAAAAGGTGGTTCTCAAATGCCTAAAGTTTTAATTCTTGGCAGTGAAAAGTCTCAGAACGTTCCTTTTATTTTCAACCTCAGTAATATGGATGAAAATGAATAGTTAAAAGAAGTAAGAAGGAAGAAGGAACAAGGAGGACGGAGGAACGAGGAACATTTTTTGTAGTGTTACTCTAGTCCTCAGATTAATATTAGGACTAGAGCAATACTAAGAGCCTAATTATAATTGTTAGGACTTACGCATGAACGCTATTAGTAGTGGACCGACACAGCTAAAATAGTGCATTAGGGAGTAGGTAGGGACGTTGCATGGAACGTCCGTACGGTCGGAGGGGAGAAAGACTGTTGTTGGGTTTCGTTCGGAGACCCAACCTACATTTATTGCACCATTTTAGGTGTGTCACGCTAGTAGGGTGCGTTAGCGCTAGCGTAACGCACCAGCACTCCTTATGTAGTGCCTTTGCGTAAGTCCTGATTGTTTGACCAAACATGATATAAATCAGATAATACAAGCTGTTCATGTTTTGGTGGGAGTCTGTTTTTGAAACTTAACTTAACTAAATAGTAATATTGAATAAAGCCAACAAACTTAAAGCCATAGAATTATTTGCCGGAATAGGTGGTTTTCGTTTAGGAATGAAAGCTGCAAATATTAATACTATTTGGGCTAATGATATTAATGAACTTTGTTGTCAAGTTTATCAGAGTAATTTTGGTAGTAGTTCAATAGTATTAGGTGATATTAATAAAATTAATTTATCAGAAATTCCAGAACACGATATTTTAACTGCTGGCTTTCCCTGTCAACCATTTAGTCAAGCAGGTAAAAAAATGGGGATTAGAGATAAGCTTAGAGGCACAGCTTTTGAACGCATTGTAGAAATAATTAAAGCCAAACAACCCCAATATTTTTTATTAGAAAATGTCAAAAGAATCCTAACTATGGAAAAGGGGGTTCATTTCCGAATAATTTTAAATTCTCTCGCAACCTTAGATTATTTTATTGAATGGCGAATTATTAATACAATAAATTTTGGTATTCCCCAAAACAGAGATAGAATTTTTATTTTTGGCACCCGCAT
>JBFRWR010000219.1:0-8214 GCA_051439685.1 Trichodesmium sp. | reverse complement strand
TAGCGGGACTACTTACTGCAACTGTGAGGAAGTTACAGCCTTCGAGGTAAGAACTAGCTAAACCGTGGGTATACCAGGAAGTAACGAAGGTGGTTCCAGTTAACCAAGCTCCGATGGCCAAGAAGGCGCATGGAAATAAGAGGATACCAGACCAGCCTACGAATACAAACCGATCGCGTTTCAGCCAGTCATCGAGGACATCAAATACTCCTCTTTGAGATTGTGCGCGTCCGACTGCTACAGTCATATTACTTTTATATTCTGTTGCTTTTTATTTGAAGTACCAACACTTACTTCTAGTAAAATGTTAGTTCTCTGTCTAAGTTTACTGATGCCTCTAACAGCTAGTTGCTGATATTGGCCTTATGAATCTATGACTTAACTGAGTATTGCTCTGTCATAGAATAAATCCAGACAGCAACCCGCCTTCTACGGGCTGGAATTTTTATTAATCTTTGCTTTTATAAGCAAGTTAACATAAGTATATATAGATTTAAGAAATTTTGCAATTGGCAAATTTGTTTATTTCTTTGATAATTGGAAAATTTAGATTTTAGATATAAATCTTTGCAGCCCAAAAAATTCTATAGCTAATCAAGAATTGGTCAGGACACAGACTAATAGACTTCTCTAAAAATGAAAAATAAAATCAATTATTATCCATAAATTATCAATTATTCCCCCCTGTTCCCTGTTCCCTGTTCCCTATTCCCTGCTATAAAATCTAGAGTTAGTATTATAGAGGGTTTATGACCACACAAACTTCCACAGGCGATCGCTTACTACGTCAAGAAATTATAGGGTCTCGCCGTCCTAGCAACTATTTCTGGGCCATAGTTGTCAGTATGGGAGGAATTGGTTTCCTCCTTTCAGGAATCTCTAGCTACTTAAAAATCAATCTATTACCTGTTGCTGACCCTAGCCAACTCAACTTCCTACCCCAAGGTATAGCTATGGGTTTTTATGGAGTGCTTGGTACAGTTTATGGCCTATTTTTATGGTTAACTTTGATTTGGGACATTGGCGGTGGCTACAATGAGTTTGATCGAGAAAAAGGCCAATTTATGATTTTTCGCTGGGGATTTCCTGGCAAAAATAGAAGAGTAGAGTTTAGTTCTACTACGGAAAATGTCCAATCAATTAAAGTAGATATTAAGGAAGGTCTTAATCCTCGTAGAGCTGTATATCTCCGCATGAAAGATAATAGACAAATTCCGTTGACTCGTGTAGGTCAACCTTTGTCTTTGTCAAAATTAGAAAATGAAGCAGCTCAACTCGCCAAGTTTCTTCAAGTTCCCTTAGAAGGACTTTAACGAAGTTAGAAGTCAACCCACCCCTAACCCCTCCCAGGAGGGGAAGTCAGAAGCGAGTGTGTAATTCTGAGGTCTCCATTTCCTACGGAAAGGCTACGCCAACAGAATGTAAGACACACTCAAGACAGTTGTTTTTGTCACGGGAATTTAAGCCCCCGTTCCAAAAACATTTTTGAGGGAATAGGGAATAGGGAATAGGGAACGGCAGATTGTTCAAAGGTTTTAATAAATAGGATTTAGAAATTTGTTCAATCTATAGTCATTCTGAATAAGACTGGGATGAGTGTTTTTTTCTGGAAAGCGTTTCATCCTTATTTGAAATGACTATAAAAATCCTGTTTAGTGCTTTTTTCCTAAAAATATTTTCCTTAAATGCTCCGCAAACATTAATTGCCCCTACTCCCTCACTCCTCCAACTATATAATAAGTATTCAACCGGATTTGATATTAAGTGGACATTTAAAATTAGGATGTATTCCTGCTTATTTGAAACAGAGCCAAAATAATCAAGAAAATCAATAATTGAATATCTAAAAAAAATACTAGGATAAATTAGTGAAAATGCCAAGAAAAATATACCAGTGGTTTTTACCATTGATAGTAGTTGCAACTTTATTAGTTACAGGATGTAGTGCTAACTCAACTCCTAACACAGAAGTTTCTAGTTCAACTCCATCAACTCAAACAACATTATCTGATAAATATAGCACCTTACCTCGACTCAACGGTAAAGCAACAATAGTCCTAACTGTTAATGCTGCTCCCATAACTATAGAATTAGATGGGACTAACGCACCTATTACAGCAGGTAATTTTGTTGATTTAGTTGAAAAAGGTGTTTATGATGGGTTAGCATTTCACCGGGTAGTACGCGAACCTCAGCCTTTTGTGGTTCAGGGAGGCGATCCTCAAAGTAAAGACCCTAATTTTTCTATTAATGATTTAGGTACAGGAGGTTTTATCGATCCAACAACTTCTACCGAGCGTTACATTCCTCTAGAAATTAAACCTGAAAATTCTGAAACACCAATTTATAGCAAAACTTTTGAAAGTGCTAAGATTTCCAAGCAACCTATTTTATCTCATACAAGAGGTGCTGTAGCAATGGCTCGGTCTCAATTTCCTGACTCTGCTTCATCCCAATTTTATTTTGCTTTAACAGACCTACCTTTTCTAAATGGTAACTATGCAGTCTTTGGATATGTGACACGAGGGATGAAAGAAGTTGTTGATAATATTGAGGCAGGCGATCGCATAGAGTCAGCGAAAGTAGTCGAAGGTCTGGAAAATTTAAGTGTAAAAACTAATACTAGCCAATCATAGCGTAACTGTGAAAGTTGTGGTTACGGGTATCGCTCTAACTTCTGCTTTGGGAAATCTACATCAAAGTTGGGAAAAACTGCTTGAGGGTAAGTCTGCTATAGAGTTACATCAACCTTTTGCTGAATTACCTCCTCTACCCTTGGCTTTAATTAATTCTCAACCTGTTGATTTAACTAGCTTAACTAAGGAAACTGTAGAAACTGCTGTCAAATCTTCGGGTTTGACACTGCCACTACCTGAATGTGGTGTAGTCATAGGTTCTAGCCGTGGCTATCAAGGAATGCTAGAAAAATTCGCTAAAAAGCAACTTATTCAAAATTATCAGCCAGATTATTTGGAACAAGAACATAGCTCATTTATTAATCTGTTGCCCCATCAACCTGCTATTTTGGCTGCGAGTCAGATAGGTGGAAAAGGGCCTGTTCTAGCTCCAATGGCTGCTTGTGCTACAGGTATCTGGGCGCTCGCTCGTGCTGTAGAGTTAATTCAAACGGGTGAGTGTCAACAGGTAATTGCAGGTGCTGTGGAATCTCCGATTACACCTCTAAGTATAGCAGGATTTCGGAAAATGGGAGCTTTGGCTAAAACAGGCTCTTATCCTTTTGACCGATATCGGGAAGGGTTAGTTTTGGGGGAAGGAGCAGCTATTTTGGTATTAGAGTCGGCTGAATTTGCACAGCAAAGATCGGCTAAAATTTATGGTCAAATTCGAGGTTTTGGTTTGACAAACGATGCAAGTCATGGTAATGCACCAGATTTGAGTGGGAAAAGTGCAATGTTGGCGATCGCTCAATGTTTAAAAAGAAGTGGTTTATCTGCTAAAGATATTGACTATATTCATGCTCATGGAACAGCTACTCAATTAAATGACCGACATGAAGCTAATTTAATTCAGCAAATTTTTCCTGAGAAAGTGGCAGTTAGTTCCACGAAGGGAGCAACTGGTCATACATTGGGAGCATCTGGAGCGTTGGGGGTAGGATTTTGTTTGATGGCGATCGAACATCAGATTTTGCCTCCCTGTGTGGGATTAAAAGAGGCAGAATTTGACTTAGACTTGGTGAAGTATGCTCGTGAGTCTCAGGTGGAAAATGTTTTATGTTTGAGTTTTGGGTTTGGGGGGCAGAATGCTGCTTTGGTTTTGAGTAATATCATGTTCGGATAATTAGTTATAATAAATTTTCTTGCTTCTAAATTTACTCTTTCCCTCCTGAGGACTGAGGACTGAGGACTGACTCCTTTCTAATAATTTATAAGTATTCAAACGAACATGATATAATATAGAATCCGGATAATTACTATCGCTAAGTCCGCAGCGACGGTAACACCGTGGAAGGAAGGAATCTCCGCGCACCTATGAGATTGCTTCCTACCGTCGCTGCGGACGACTGTTCAACTGGATTTTATATAAGGTGTAGCGATCGCTCTAGTGCCGCTACGCGGAAGTCAAAATTCAAAATTCAAAATTCAAGCATTATTGTTTAGTAAGGCTTTTAAGATTTTGTAACTGGTCAGTTATTTCTGTCATCCTGCTCTAGGAATTTGTGGTTGACCCTAGCAATTACATGACTTACGCAGAGGTACTATATATATAATATATAGAGTAAAAAAACTATAACGTTATAGTTTGGAACCCTATATACATTGTCTTTGCGTAAGTCCTAAATTATAACTAATTGCACCACAACTAGAAAACTCCGAATTAGTTAGGACTTACGAAGAGAAACTAGATATAGCGTTCAAAAACTATAACGTTATAGATATGTAGTGTTTTTAACTCACAAATGCGTAAGTCCTGTTTATTTCTAGTAGACTGACACACCTTAAATGGTGCAATAGATGTAGGTTGGGTTGTTTGCGCGATTCATTGCGCAGCATGGAACGTAGCTTGCTTCTGGGCAGGAGTAACCCAACAACAGTCTTTCTCCCGTAGGGACGTTTTGCGCTCCGCAAAGCTCCGAAGTGCGCTGCGCGACATGTTTGCGCAGCATTCCGTCAGGAAAACGCATTTTTGTTATGCAACCTCCCTACCTCCTGACTCCTACCCTTACCCATAAGACTTTTTTAGCAAACCCTAGTGATGGTAAAGTCAATCTGGCTCAGACTTAGAAGAATTGAGGCAACGAGTCAGTTCAACAAGCTGTTGATAAACTGATTCATGGGTATATTCATCATCAGGGTGAGCTTGCTGTCCCGGACGCTGAAAATAAGGTCGCTCATTATTCATTTTTCCCCACAACATATCGACCTGACGTACTAGCTCATAAAGGATTGGGGGATTATCTAAAATGGATTTCAATAATCCCAATAAAGCTTGTAATGGCGAATCTAGATGTTTACTAATTCTGGCTGTATCTTCATCAACCCATCTATATAGAACTGCTTGTAAAATTCCTGAGACATCCTGCAAATTCTGGCTAATCAAAGTATTAATTTCAGTCTTGACCTGCACCAGTTTAGGAACTGGAGATTCCCCTTTCATAAAAGAACCACCTTCTTGACCAATAACATCAGCCAGGGTAAACTCCCGACCTCCCAACATAATATCGCGTCGTATTTCTTCCTCTTCGAGTTGATGGGGAGGTTTTCTTTCTGGCTGAGATTGTTCAGAGTTGGACAAGTTTGAAATCATTGCTCGCTTATTTTTAAAGACTAATTCTAATTCAGGAATATTTCTTATTTTAATGGATTATTAGTAGTAACGGAACCAAATTGTAAGCTTTATTATAGATTTCAAATAAATAAACAATATTTATATTTTTTTATTACTGTAAGTACAGGTGTAGAAGTTTTTGCTTAATGCTTGGGTAACACACAAGGAGTTGATAATTTCTGTACAATAAATTCATATAATTAATTATTCTCAAGGAGTTGATAATGTCTGTAGAATTATTGCGACAACTATTTACTGTAGACGAGTATTATAAAATGCTGGAGGCAGGAATTTTAACTGAAGATAAACGAGTCGAACTAATCCGAGGAGAAATTATTAAAATGTCCCCTATTGGTATTCATCACTCAGCTTGTGTAAAACGTCTAAACGAACTGTTCTTTTTACGTTTAGCAAAGACTATTACTGTGGGAATTCAAGATCCTGTAAGATTAAATAATACTTCTGAACCACAACCAGATGTAAGTTTGCTGCAACGACGACCAGATTTTTATGAGACTCAACAACCTCAACCAGAAAATGTATTTCTCCTCATAGAAGTGGCAGATACAACAGTTAAATATGACCGAGAAGTAAAAATTCCTTTATATGCTGAGAATAATATTGTTGAAGTTTGGTTGGTGAATCTGACTGAAAAATGTTTGGAAGTTTACCGACAACCTACTGCGAATGGTTATGAAATTGTGCAGACTTTTCAAAGGGGTGAAACTGTGACTATTCAAGCTTTGCCTAATGTAACTTTTACTGTTGATGAAATCTTGGGAGATTAACAGCAATTTTCAATATTAATTACTCAATACTATATCAATTTATTCTCAAGGAGTGTGTAATGTCTGTAGAATTATTGCGACAACTATTTACTGTAGACGAGTATTATAAAATGCTGGAGGCAGGAATTTTAACTGAAAATAAACGAGTAGAACTAATCCGAGGAGAAATTATCAAAATATCCCCTATTGGTATTCATCATGCAAATTGTGTGAAACGTCTGAACGAACTTTTCATTTTGAGTTTAGCAAAGACTGTTACTGTCGGAGTTCAAGACCCTGTAAGATTGAATGATAATTCTGAACCACAACCAGATATCAGTTTGCTGCAACGAGGGGAAAGTTTGTATCGGACTCAACATCCTCAACCAGAAAATGTATTTCTCCTCATAGAAGTTTCAGATACAACAGTTAAATATGACCAAGAAGTAAAAATTCCTTTATATGCTGAGAATAATATTGTTGAAGTTTGGTTGGTAAATTTGACTGAAAAATGTCTGGAAGTTTACCGACAACCTACTGTGAATGGTTATGAAATTGTGCAGACTTTTCAAAGGGGTGAAACTGTGACTATTCAAGCTTTGCCTAATGTAACTTTTTCTGTTGATGAAATATTGGGAGATTAACATAAATTTTCAACATTAATTACTCAATACTATCAGGACTTAGGCAAAGAAACCCGGTTTCTAGGGTAAATCATTGTTTTTGACAATAAACATCTAGGAGAAACCGGGTTTCTGGGTTCCCCTGCGTAAGTCCTGACTATATAAATTTATTCTATATTTGTCACTATAATTTCCCATCAAATCCTGTAGGTTGGGTAGAACGAAGTGAAACCCAACAAAAGCTTACCGAATAATTAATAATTAAATAATTCACGCCTTGAAGTCTCCCCTTGAAAGGGGGAAAAAAAGAATTTTTTTTCCTTTTAGTCTTACCTCTCCCTTTTAGGAAGAGGTAATTATTAATTATTAATTGTTAATTGTTAATTGCTGAATCTTCTTAGTGTTGGATTTAGTTCTGAGACCCAACAAAAGCCTCAATCAAATATTGGCAGATTAACAGAATTTTTCAACATTAATTACCCAATACTATATAAATTTTTTCTATTTTGTCACCATAATTTCCCATCAAATCCTGTAGGTTGGGTAGAACGGAGTGAAACCCAACACAAGCTTACCGAATAATGAATAATGAATAATGAATAATGAATAATTAAATAATTAACGCCTTGAAGCCTCCCCTTGAAAGGGAAAAAAAAAAGATTTTTTTTCCTTTTAGTCAATCTTCTCCCTTTGAGGGAGAGGTAATTATTAATTATTAATTATTAATTGTTAATTGTTAATTGTTAATTGCTGAATCTTCTTGGTGTTGGATGTCGTTATGAGACCCAACAAAAGCCTCAATCAAATATTGGCAAATCAACAGAAATTTTCAACATTAATTACCCAATACTATCTAAATTTTTTCTATTTTGTCACCATAATTTCCCATCAAATCCTGTAGGTTGGGTAGAACGGAGTGAAACCCAACACAAGCTTACCGAATAATGAATAATTAATATAGCATTTCCCACCTTTTGTGAGGTACAGTGCTTTCGATCCCCCCTAACCCCCCGATGAGTTGGGGGGAACTGGAAGTCCCCTGTTTAAGGGGGATTTAGGGGGATCGTTGATGTACCTCACGCCTACCGAAAACCGCTATAATTAATAATTAATAATTAAATAATTCACGCCTTGAAGCCTCCCCTTGAAAGGGGAAAAAAATTATTTTTTTTCCTTTTAGTTAATCCTCTCCCTTTTAGGAAGAGGTAATTATTAATTATTAATTGTTAATTGTTAATTGCTGAATCTTCTTGGTGTTGGATGTCGTTATGAGACCCAACAAAAGCCTCAATCAAATATTGGCAGATTAACAGAAATTTTCAACATTAATTACTCAAGACTATCTAAATTTTTTCTATTTTGTCACGGCTTTGTTGCATAAAAGTGGTGATAGAACATCCACAGGACTTACGCAAAATATCAAATCATACGCTATATGTAGTGGCGGTGGGGGACTATCCCCTACAAAAGATTGTGTGTGTGCGGTATAACAAGTCAGGTTGATTTGTTGAAAATCGGAGTAGTTTTTTGATTGT
>JBFRWR010000218.1:0-7456 GCA_051439685.1 Trichodesmium sp. | reverse complement strand
TGCTTTCTGTCTGCCTCCAAGTCCATTACAAATAGCAGCTAAAGCTTGGGTGGTGTGGAAGTTTAACTCATTCACCTCACCTACACAAGCAGCATCTATGCAGTGCGATTTTGGGAGCTTATGTTTTCTGCGGTTAAATTTTGTTTGTCCCCCGCTAGATGTGATTACAGTCAACCCAGTAGTTTTTAAAGTGTTGAACAATTTCCACCGACAAGAATTCACCGCTGCTGCATTTTTTAAAGGTAATTTGGCTTGGGTTTGTATTCGCTTTAATAATTCTGGTTTTCCAGATAAGAATTCCTTAACATCTTGGTTACTCTTAAGTTGATTGCATTTAGTACAGGCAATAGTTAAGTTAGATACTCGGTCTGAGCCTCCTTTCGATCTGGGGTGAATATGTTCTATTTCTAGTGGTGTATTTGTTTGACCACTTGTGGGAGCACATTGACGACCCCATTTTTCTAACAAATATTCTTTCAATTCATATCCTGTCAATTCACCCTGTTGATACTCAGTACCAGAAATTTCTGGATTTTGAATCAATTGAGTATCAAAGCGAACCAGTTCCATTGAGATTGATTGAATAGGACAAAACTTAATTAATCGTTTGACCCAAGTCATAGTAGTTTCAACTCTGTGCATGAGAGAAGGTGCTAACCAACCAATAGGCTTCTTTTGATTAGGTAATCCTGGTTTACGGTATCTGAGATTTTTTGTCCTCCTAGCTCTCCTTCTTTGAGAACGCTTTTGTAGTTTTTCGGAAATTAATGAACCTCGGTGTTCAATTTCTAGCATCCAGATCACCTTGTTTCCTTCTAATAGAGCCATCCCTGTAACTTTTGAGCCTGGGTCAATCTTGAGGGCTAAAGTTGTTTTTGCAACTTTTTCCACAGCTTTTTTGAGAATCAAAGTAAACGGAAAGCGTCGCCAGACAGCAGCTCTGCCAGAATTTAACAATCTACGAGCTACAGTTGGTGGGCAAGGTTGTAATGGTTTTTTGTTTGTATCTATGACGAAAACGTAATTACTGTTAGACATTGTGGTGTCTATTCCTTTTCAGTAAAGTGTTCCTCGATCATGTTGGCCAGGCTTGTTCATGCTCTAAACACTATCGGTACAAAACCTACTTCCGATTGGCGTACTTTAACGCTGTCCTTAATTTAGAGCGACCAGCATATATGCTGGAGTTCACATATTGTGGTCGTGACCTGCCAACGTAGTCACTTCAGACTCGATCTGCAACCTTTGAGAGACAACCTTAGAAATGTCCATGGTTGGCTAGGTTTTTCAAAGGTGTAGAGATTTATCCTCAAAGGATTGTTCTTATTTATTTGATTGGTTAGACCACTTCTATTGGGTGATAGTTCTTCCTCATCAAGGATATTTTACTATACATAAGTTTTAATTGCAATAGGGATTTACTCAAAAGTGATTTTCTTCAATTTTTAGTTCAAGTAATTCGTTTCGTTTAGTCTCATAGTCTGGAAAAAACTGTAGTGCTATATTTACAGCAAATTTCAACTGAGACGTTACAGTTATTCAGATGGAAACAAGAATCATTCCTCTCGTCTGAAAAAAACTGTAGTGCTATATTTGCAGTAAATTTCAACTGAGACGTTATATTTATTCAGATGGAAACAAGAATCATTCCTCTCGTCTGAAAAAACTGTAGTGCTATATTTACAGCAAATTTTAACTAAGACGTTACAGTTATTCAGATGGCAACAAGAGTCATTCAATTACCTGAGTCGGGAAAAAACTGTAGTGCTATATTTGCAGTAAATTTCAACTGAGACGTTATATTTATTCAGATGGAAATAATAGTCATTCCTCTAGTCGGGAAAAAACTGTAGTGCTATATTTCCAGCAAATTTTAACTAAGACGTTATAGTTATTCAGAAGGCAACAAGAGTAATTCCTCTCGTCGGGAAAAAACTGTAGTGCTATATTTGCAGTAAATTTCAACTGAGACGTTATATTTATTCAGATGGAAACAAGAGTAATTCAATTCCCTGAGTCGGGAAAAAACTGTAGTGCTATAAATTTCAACTGAGACGTTATAGTTACTCAGATGGAAACAAGAATCATTCTCCTAGTCTGAAAAAAAACTGTAGTGCTATATTTGCAGCAAATTTCAACTGAGACGTTATAGTTATTCAGATGGAAACAAGAATCATTCCTCTCGTCTGAAAAAACTGTAGTGCTATATTTCCAGCAAATTTCAACTGAGACGTTATAGTGATTCAGATAGAAATCATAGTCATTCCTCTCGTCGGGAAAAAACTGTAGTGCTATATTTGCAGCAAATTTCAACTAAGACGTTATAGTTATTCAGAAGGCAACAAGAGTAATTCCTCTCGTCGGGAAAAAACTGTAGTGCTATATTTGCAGTAAATTTCAACTGAGACGTTATAGTTACTCAGATGGAAACAAGAATCATTCCTCTCGTCTGAAAAAACTGTAGTGCTATATTTCCAGTAAATTTTAACTAAGACGTTACAGTTATTCAGATGGAAACAAGAGTAATTCAATTCCCTGAGTCGGGAAAAAACTATAGTGCTATATTTGCAGCAAATTTTAACTGAGACGTTATAGTAGACCAGGGCTATTTCATTCTAGAATCAAGTGAGGATTTTACTAGCTTTTAGATATTGGTTGATATAACCTTCAATCCTGGAAAAGGCATATTTTCCTTAATAGACAAAAAGTCAGAAATTAGAACGAAATAGCCCTGATAGTAGACCTCTTGCAAAAGTTTTAATTACATTAATTTTAAGATGTGAAATAAACAATTTCATCTTCCTACTCCCTACTCCCTATTCCTTGACTTCTGTAAGAACTCTAGTTATTACACTCAAACAATTGCTATATATGATTCAATATAATTATCAATAACTTTGAGAATATTCACCCTGATTAATTTCACATAATTATCCATATATTTAGCACCATGAGTTAATAAAGGTAAATATTTCCCATAAGTAGGCAGCCAAAATTCACTATTTATACTCCAAGTTTTGATATTATTTTGATGATTTTCTAGATAATTTTGAATCAGATATTCATAGACGAACTGTTTTCTAATACTTCTACTTTTAATTTCTTCTCGGTTAGCAGGATTCAGATAATAGTCAAAGTTAGCATATTTAATATCAATAATTTGGATACAGATTTTATTCAGAATTTTATTCAGAAAACTTGCAAAAATTTGATTAATTTCTTTGAAGGAGCGAAGACGATCTTTATCGCGAAATAATGATAGATAAAATATATTGTCTTTGAGCAAAGATTCAGAACCCAAGACATAATCAATGAAGCGTTGAAAAAAATTATCAGAGGATAAGATGCCAAATTTAAGAGCCAGATAAAATATATGATTCAAATTTTTCATCATTTGTAATTGTTCAAAATTAAAATCATCCGCAATTTCCCAATAAGAATAAAACTGATTTGGCAAATAATTAATTTTCAGCACATCACCCTCTCTTTTGCAGAATTTAGCCAACTCGTTAAAAGTATGATTTTCTAGTTCTGGGTTTTGGTGAAGATGAGCAATTTTTAATTGATATTTATTACATTTAAAGCTGGTGTAGTAACGTAAGTCATTCCAATTTTTGACTGTTTCAATTTGATATGAAGTACCACAGCTAGTTAAATCGGGAAAAGGAGAATTTAAAGGATTATTTTTGCTCTGAAATGAAATAATTACAGCATCAGGAAAAATATCTTTACCATTGACATTAAAAATCTGACTAAAATCAATAATTCTGTTTTGATCATGCAAAGGAGCAATTATTTCGGAAGCAATGTATCGAGTATTAAGATAAGAGATGAAACAGAAATTTGTGTGGTTCAGTATATAAGTCAAACACATTGCTTCCCAAACACTATGAAAATTATTAAATCCCCAAATTTTCCCATCTTTTGTAGCATCCAACTCCCCGAATAAAAATTTCTCAATCGCATCATAAAAATGCCAATAATCTATATCTTTTAATGGAGTATATTTATCTATTGTCTCTAGAGCATCTTTTAAAGTATTGATGATTAAAGAATAATGGTTTTCGCTAAATAGACTATATTCATAGCCAATATATTTTTGACTAAACCTAGTAGATAAGGCTGAAATTTCTGGGTTAATATTTTCACCTAATTTTTGTTTAATCTCAGTAAATATATAACAATACATTGCCACAATATCAGAGGCTTCATAAGATATTTGTGGGCGAGGTACATCAATAGAATCAATAAAAACTGCACCATTATTTAAAAAAATAGCTTTGTGAAGATACCGATGAATTTTACTATAGTCGATAGTTTCAGATTTACTCAAACGAGAGACAAGAGCTAATATTTTCAATTCATCGTAAGCATCTAATATATTATCTAAAGCATCAAGTTTGCTATAAAAAATACTTTCTTGATTATCATTGACAACAACTTCTTTTCCCCCTTTCTGTTTGAGTACACCGTCGCGATCGTTTGTTTTGATATTTTTCTCTAAATATCCTTTTTCTTGATAAACAGTTTGTACAATTTTTAGAAGTTTATATAGTTTGAAAAATAATTCACATTTGAAGTCGAATTTATTAAGATTGGGGTCATCCTGAGTAAATCCTTTTGGTAAATGAAAAATCAAGTTACCTTGCTTTTTTTCAATACCAACAAAAGAATATTTAGGATTTACTCTGGGTTTTAATTGAGCAAAATTTATCATTAATAGGGAGTAGGGAATAGGGATTAAGGAGTAGGGAGAAATAATTGATAATTTCTGGATCGAATTGATTTTATTTTTAATTTTCACCAGATGTCTATTTCTTAAATAGGGAGTAGGGAGTAGGGAGTAGGGAGTAGGGAGAAATAATTGATAATTTCTGGCTCAAATTGATTTGATTTTTAATTTTCACCAGATGTCTATTTCTTAAATAGGGAGTAGGGAGTAGGGAGTAGGGAGTAGGGAGTAGGGAGAAATAATTGATAATTTCTGGCTCAAATTGATTTGATTTTTAATTTTCACCAGATGTCTATTTCGGGTGCATCTCAATGCAAGAATAAAACCAAAAATTTATCGCTTTTAGGGAATAGGGAACAGAGAATGGGGAACAGGAAAAAAGTATTTGTGCAAATATGAGATGCACCCTCTATTTCTAATTATTACTTCATTGATTTTTATCAATACTTCTAAACTGCTTTTCTACTA
The DNA here is from genome assembly GCA_051439685.1 of Trichodesmium sp. GTDB lineage: Bacteria > Cyanobacteriota > Cyanobacteriia > Cyanobacteriales > Microcoleaceae > Trichodesmium. Next base: position 2,256 of record JBFRWR010000218.1, on the reverse strand, counting down.
AACTCAATAAAGTCTCCCTTGGTAGAAAACGAGAAATATTAACAATTAACTGACTTGAGAAACCTCCAGTAACTACATTAGACGGATTTTTTTCTAATGCTTGAAGAGCATCTACTACTACTTCTTCAGCAGAAGTTAACTTTTGATTTGAAGTGGCTCCAGTAGACTTAGGAAATTCTGCTCTTTGGAAAAATTCTGATTCTGTAGGTCCCGGACAAAGAGCAAATATCTTCACACCTAAATCTTGATTTTCTGCCCACAAAGCTTCACTAAAACTCAAAACAAATGCCTTTGTCGCACCATAAACAGACATATAAGGCAAAGGTTGAAATCCACCAATTGAAGCAACATTAATAATTGCTCCAGTTTTATTTTTCTGCATTCCTGGTAAAAATAAATGTGTTAATTCTACTAAAGCAGTAATATTTAATTGAATCATATTAACCTGCTTTTCTAGAGGTCTTTCGGTGAAATTTCCATAGTCACCAAAACCAGCATTATTAACTAATAAATCTATAGTTAATCCTTTCTGAGAAACCACTTCAAACACAGCCTTTGTCGCGCCCGGTTCTGTTAAATCTTTAACTATGACATCAGTCTGAATTTGATATTGACTTTGCAAATTATTTGCTAGTTCATGTAATTTATCTTCAGAACGCGCAACTAATATTAGATTAGTTTTTCTCGCTGCTAATTCCTGAGCAAAAGTTTTACCAATTCCGGCAGAAGCACCTGTAATTAACGCAGTTTTCATTTAGCTTAAAATCAAATATAATTGTGATAGGTTTGTAGATTCATTATACTTGATCAGCAAACTTGAGGTAAGCATTGAGCTATTAGTATTTCCGTTCCATAATGCTGCGCAAAGAGATCTCTGCTTTTGAAATAAATAATCAAGCAATAACCAAAGTCAGCTGAAAGTAATATTCCTATTATAGGTTGTAGTATTTTGGGAGAAATTATAAGTCATAATTTTCAAAGTTTTCAGCTCTTTTTAACTATTATAAAAATTGTCACAACCTAATTTGGGATTGCTATATTACCACTTATCATTTTTAGTATTAGCAAATCAATAGACAATAAATTATGACTTTTCGGATTTTATGCCTAGATGGTGGTGGAATTAGAGGTATTATGCCTGCCTGTATTCTGCAGAAGATTGAGCAACAATTAGGTAGCCCTTTAAAAGACCACTTCGATCTAATAGCTGGTACTTCAACAGGATCAATATTAGCTCTAGGAATAGCAATAGGGAAAAGCCCCGAAGAATTACTAAATCTATATCTAGAAAAAGGTTTGCAGATATTTCCTTACCAATCTCTCTTCTCACCTAAACGGCTACCACTAATTTTCCAATATGGGATTTCTGCTCCTAAATTTTCTAACAAAGGATTGATGAATGTACTTCAGGAGCAATATGGAGAGAAGACATTTTTTGATATTACACCATCAATGGATTCCTTAAAAATTCTTATTCCTAGCTACGACACTATTGGCCGTAACCCTGTAATATTTAAGAGCTGGTATCACAATGACTGGTATGCCGAACTTCCACTATGGGAAATTTGCCTCTCTTCTTCTTCAGCCCCTACTTATTTTCCGGCTTACCGAATAGAAAAAGATAGACAAGTTTACTCCTTGATTGATGGAGGAGTTTGTGCTAATAATCCTGTTTCCTGTGCTATGGCAGAGGCTATTAGGTTATTACGTCAGTCTTCAAATAAATCTGTAGGAGATGTCATAGAGCAAATTAAAATAATATCTATAGGTACAGGAGATCCACACAAATCTCCTATTGACTGGGAAAAAGTTCGGGGATGGGGAAGAATTCAATGGGCTTTGCGAATTGCAGATATATTTATGGATGCAGGGCCAGATATAGATCGATATGTTGTTGAACAAATTATGGGCGAGACAGAAAACGACAATCAACCACGATATATTCGTTTACAGTTACCTCTTCAGGAACCATTGCTGAAAATGGATGATGCTCGGCCAAAAAATTTGCACGCACTTGTGAATGAGATAGATGCCTATATTGATCAGGTAGAGATACAAGAAAAGTTAGAAAAATTCTTGGCTAACTGGTAGCTTTGTATAGCTTACAGCGCTTTTCATTTCAGTAGACGACAGTAGGGGAGTAGGGGAGTAGGGGAGTAGGGGCGATTAGCTAGCGCACAACTACGTTTTACATGTTCCGTAGGAAAACGCCCCTACTGGGTTTTGGTTATGACGGTGTGGTTTATCCATCTGAAA
>JBFRWR010000217.1:0-9907 GCA_051439685.1 Trichodesmium sp. | reverse complement strand
GCATGCAACGTCCGTACAGGAGTCAGGAGGGAAGAAGAGGAAGTTTTTAAGTATTAAAGAGGAAGTTTTCAACTATTAAAGAGGAGCAAGTTTTTTCCAGATCGCTCTTATCCGGACATGATATTAGTCATCTTTGAGATGACTTAAGCTATTAGCCAAGGATTTCAATCCTTGGCGAACCATTGGGTAGAATTTTTTGGCTACAGTTTTTATTATCTAATCTAGTTTTTTTTTCGCTCTATCTATGAGCCAATAAGTCATCATTTCTCCTTTACCTTTAACTGGAATAGAACCCCGTGGCTCTAATAAATACTTATCTTTTAACAGTTGATAAGTAGCTTCAGTCACTTGTATTTTACCAGGGATTCCCCTTGATTCCATCCGAGATGCCACATTAACTGTATCGCCCCACAAATCATAAATAAACTTTTTGATGCCAATTACTCCTGCTACCACAGGTCCTGTATTAATACCAATCCGAATTTGGAAAGGTTCACCCCTGTCATTGAAAAATCGACGAATTTCTTTTTGCATATCTAATGCCATTTCCGCGATCGCCTCTGCATGATCGTTTCGAGCTGCAGGTAGACCTCCAACTACCATATAAGAATCTCCAATTGTTTTAATTTTTTCTAAATCATGTCCTTCTGTTAATTGATCGAAAACTGAGAAGATTTGATTAAGCATATCCACCAGTTCAGAGGGAGATATTCGAGAAGAAAAACCAGTAAAATCGACAATATCAGCAAATAGAATAGTGACATTTTCAAATCGTTTAGCGATCGGATGTTGATTTTGTTTTAATTTTTCAGCAATCTTCATTGGTAAAATATTTAACAATAAGCTATCAGATTTTTCCTGTTCTAAGCGCAGTGCAGTTTCTACATATTTACGTTTTGTGATGTCTTGAATAGTACCTTCATAGTAGAGTATTTCTCGCTCAAAGTTGCGAACAACACGAGCATTTTCAGAAATCCAAATTACACTACCATCAGCACGATAAACCTCTGATTCAAAATTTGATATATAACCATGTCGTTCTAGAGCAGCGATAAACTCGGAGCGACGATTTTGCTTAATATATAATTGTTTGGCAATATCAGTAATATTTTCCTTTAACTCTCTTTCTGAGGAACAGCCATACATTTTGACTAAAGCTGGATTTACACTGATGAAACGTCCATCAGGAGTAGTTTGATATATCCCTTCTGCGCTATTTTCAAAGATACTACGGTATTTTTCCTCTGCTTTTTGGAGAGCATCGAGGACTCGTTTGCGTTCTGTAATATTACGGGCAACCCAAATTACACATTTATCTGGCAATGGTGAAATGCTAGCAGCGAACCAAACTTCGTTAGGATTGGGAATAGGAGAATGAGGATAGGGTACTAAACCTTGAGATTGATTCTTTGGCAGTTGACATGAAATTCCCCACATAGGGTTATTCTTTTGGCTATTATGCTGATTATTTTGGTTATTAGATACGAGGAGGCTATATTCTATGTTCACCGTTTCCTTTGTGTTTAATACCTTTTGAATATTAATCATAAATAGGTTTGCTTGATGGGGTGGCAAAACTTCATAAACACTTTTACCTATCAATTCACTGATAGGACTATATAATACTTCAGAGTTAGTAGATAAGATTTTAACATATCTACCTTTGGCATCGAATACGGTGATCACATCAGTCATTGCTTCAAACAACACCCGCAGTTCTGCTTCGGATTTTCTTAATGCTATTTCGATCCGGTGACGTTCAGAGATTTCACTCATTAGTAAGCGATTTGATTCTCTTAAAGCTTTAGTGCGTTCCTCAACTTTAGTTTCTAACTGCTGATTAGCTCGTTCCAAAGCTTCCTGTGCTTCTTTCCTTTCTGTAATGTCTTCAATAGTTCCTTCATAACGAATTAAATTACCATCCTCATCGTGGACAGTTCTGGCATTTTCTGATATCCAAATTAGACTCCCATCTCGACGATAAATTTGTGATTCATAATTAATTACAGCTCCCTTTTTCATCAACATTTGCATAAATTGAGCGCGGTGTTCAGGATTACCATAAAGTTGATGTTCTAAGCAGATGAGATTGGCAATTACTTCTTCAGGAGATTCATAACCATAAATTCTGGCTAATGCTGGGTTAGCACTAATGATGTAACCATCTGGATTTGCTTGGAAAATTCCTTCGACTGCATTTTCAAAGATGGTACGATATCTTTCTTCGGCTTGTTTTAATGCGGTTTCTGCATTCTTGCGATCTGTAATGTTAATACCTATGGCAAAAGCAGCATTTCCACCAGCGTATTTTTGGGAGACAATTAAATAATTTTCGGAGATACCATTAACGTAAGCAGCTATTTCTCGATAGTCATCTTCAACTGAACTAGCAAAAAATTCGCTCATAAATTCAGTAAATTCTTGACTAGCGTTGAGAAAACCAATATTTTGACCAACAAAAGCCTCTTTGGGTAAGTGATAGGTTTCTGCTAAATGTTGATTAACTCCTAAGTAGCGTAAATCTGAGCTGATCCAAGAGACAATTCCTGGCACAGTTTCTAAAATAGCCATGAGCTGTTCTTGAGTTGCGCCAAGATCTAATTCTGCTTGTCTGTGTTCTGTAATGTCAATACCAACTACAAATGCTGCTTGCTCTTGATTATATTTGCGAGCAACTATTAAATAATTTCGAGATTTGCCATGAACTTTTGATATGATTTCACGATTTGCTTCTAATTGTGAGCATTCAAAGAACTCTTTTACAAAGTCATTAAATTCAGAACTTACGTTTAAAAAACCAATATTTTTCCCGGCAAATTCTGCTCTGGGTAGATGAAAAATATCAGCTAATTGTTGATTTACTTCTATATAATTCAAATCTGAATTAATCCAGGATACTGTACCAGGAACTGCTTCTAATACTGTTTCTAATTGTTCTTTGGCATTGACGAGATTATTTTCCGCTTGTTTTCGTTCGGTAATATCTATGCCTACCACAAAAGCAGCTTGGTTGTGATTGTACTTTTCTACTACTATTAAAAAATTCCGAGGTTCTCCATTAACTGTTGATATAATTTCACGAGTTTCTTCTAAGGATGAACTCTGAAAAAAATCTTGGATAAAGTGATAAAATTCAGAGCTTGCACCTAAAAAACCAATATGTTTCCCCACAAATTCCGCTCTAGGTAGATGAAAAATATCAGCTAATTGCTGATTCACTTCTATATAGTGCAAATCTGAACTAATCCATGATACTATCCCCGGTACTGCTTCTAATACTGTTTGTAACTGTTCTTTTGCTATTTTTAAATCTATTTCTGATTTTTGATGTTCTACAATTTCTTCTATTAGCTGATCGTTTGATTCTTTGAGTGCTGCGGTGCGTTCTTCAATTATGATATTTAACTCTTGCTCGGTTAAGTTAGAAATTGAATTTGTTTCTTTAAGTTTACTAACAGTTTGACGCAGTTCTATTAATTCTTGAATTAGTTCATCTTTGGTCTTATCTTGATCTTTCATAATTTCAAAATCTTATGATGTTATGGCAAGAAATTGATTGCAGTTTAATTATGTATTTATTCATAAATAACTATTTTGATTTTGTGCTAAGTAATAGGAAAATACATATGATAATTTGGTCTGCAAAAATATTTGATATTTCAGCTATGAAGTTTAATATTTTTCTAGTTAAAATTAGCTATTTCAAGTAACTATTTTCCAAGTTAACTGTACTGTATTGATAAAAGCTACAATTTTAAATTTACTATCTATTCAAAAAAAATAATATGTCAACCAGGTATCAAATATTCGTCTAATTTTCTAGTAAATAATTCCTATAAAAACTTCTATTAACTATTTTGTCGATTTGGCTCTAGTTTAAAACCTCTATATTTTAGTTTTTAAATATATTAATAGAATATAAAAACACCCTTAATTATTCTAACACATACATAGTTTAATGTCAAAATTAGCTGTAAAAAAGAAACATTTTTTTACTTTGAGCATAACTAAATAACTAATTTTGATATTTTAATTCTCTGTCATAGTTATAGGGAATAGGGATTCATTAATGGATAATGGATAATTACAAGAAGGTTAAAACCGTTACGGAATTGAATATCAGGAAATATCCTAGCACTTTTTTTCCCCTTGTAGAGCGACAGCTCGCGGCACAGCTAAGGGGAAGCTTTTAACCTGAATTATTTAATTAATAATTATTAATTATTCGGTAAGAATAAATAATTTATGGTTTCTGGACGAGAATTGATTTGATTTTCGATTATTTGAAATATAGATTGATATTTCTAGACTCTAATAGGTCGATCGCCACAAAGCTCAGGAGGATGTTTTGTTCACCCTTCCTGGTTAAGCTAAAACTTTTTATATTACAGCAATACAGTCAATTTCTACAAGTACATCTTTGGGTAAACGGGCAACTTCTACACAAGCACGAGCGGGTGCATTTTCGGGGTCAAAATATTTGGCGTAGATATTATTGACAGTGGCGAAGTCGTCCATATTTTTTAGGAATACTGTGGTTTTGACCACATTTGACCAAGTTGTTCCTGCTTCGGTAAGGATAGCTTCGAGGTTTGCCATGACTTGTTCTGTTTGTTTGGCTACATCGTCGGTATAGACTATTTGATTAATTCTAGTGTCGATCGCTATTTGACCAGAGACAAAGAGCATTTGGCCAGTGGTGGCGATCGCTTGATTATATGGGCCAACTGGGTCTGGAGCTTTGTCGGTTTTGATGATTTTACGGGTTGTCATATTTTGTATTGTTGTTTCTTTTGTTGGTTGATTATCAGTGGGTGTTTCTGTTTGAAATTTTTCAGGTTCATAGACTTCACCATCTGGCATTATTGCATAATTGAAGTCAGTTTTTTCTATTTTCCAACCGTAAACTTTAGCATCTTTTAAATCGGCTATTTGAAGATTTGCTTTACTTAAATCTGTCTTAGTTAAATTTGCTTTTCTAAGACTTGTTCTTTCTAGATTTGCATTTTGTAGGGAAGTTTTTTGTAGATTAGCGTTGTCTAATATTGCTCCTGTTAGGTCTACATTTTTCATATTTAAACATGACATATCCAAAGATAAATTTACCGCTCGTAATTTGGCAGATTCTAGATTAGTTTCTTGAAAATTAACGCCATTTAGAATTGCCCAACTAAGTTCAGCCTCAAATAAATCTGTTTCTGACATATTAGCAGAAGTAAGGTCTGCTCTGGGTAAATTTGCATTTTTTAGAGAGGCTTTATTCAGATTAGCAGATGTTAATCTTGCTCCATTTAAGTTAGCTGAATCTAGATTAGCATTGCTCAAGTTTGCGCTCTTCAAATTAGCTTTACTTAAATCAGCATTCCTAAGATTCGCCCAACTCAAATTAACTGAATTTCCAGATAATAATTCATTTTCACTTAAATTTGCACCTACTAAAGATGCTCGACTTAGTTGAGTACCATTTAGTTTAGCCTTAATCAAATTCGCTTTACTTAAATCTGTCGCTTCAAGTCTTGCACTGCTTAGATTTGTATTTGATAAGTCAGCCTCAGTTAAATCGGATCCTCTTAGGTCTATACCATTTAAGTTTGCACCTTGAAGGTTTACTCCTCTTAAATTTTCAGCTCCAAAATTTCTGATTCCTTGAGCAAATTTTTCTAGGAGTTCTTGAGCATCCATAATTTACCCCTTAATTAACTTTTTATAATTTTACTACTATTAATACTCAATAATTTATCAAACAAATATATAGCAAGATTCAATGATTCCTGAAAAAAAAGTCGTGTTTTGGAGACTAAATCCCTACGGAACTGGCACAACTTATTTTATCGGTTATATTTGGGGATTGGTTTATTTAATATGATGGTTAAATTCGTAAATTCAAACTAGAACCAGCCTAAAATATTGCAATATTTTAGGTATGTCTATACCGCCTAAAGTAAAATGTTATAAGCTGTTGATAATTGGTATATTTTTATCTAATTATCTTTATCAAAAAAAGATTAGCTTTCCCCAAAAATATTATGCTGATAATTAATAACACTGCTATAGTAATTTCCACAGTTATAAGATACATCTACGATCCCCCTAAATCCCCCTTGTTAAGGGGGACTTTGAAGGCTCCCCCCTTTTTAAGGGGGACAGGGGGGATCTAAAATGATTAAATAACTGTTATAGCTATATATAATATCTAGTTGTCAAACAGAAGAAAAATAAACCACCATGAAACTCAAAAAAATTACCACTATTACCTTATTAATAATTGCCGGATTAGCAACACCTCTCCTCGCAGAAAACGTTGATGAACTCCGAAAATTTTTAGATAATCCATCAGCAGTTTGTCAAGGATGCAACCTTAGTGGAGCCGACCTTAGTAATATCAGACGAAAAGGTGCAAAACTAAGACAAACTAACTTAAAAAATGCCGACTTAAGCAACAGTAACTTCAGTGCTTCTTACTTTACTTGTGCTGACTTAACTGATGCTAACCTACAAAATACTAACCTCGAATGGTCTAATTTAGTTGATGCTAATTTGCGTGGAGTTGACCTTCGAGGTGCTGACCTCAGTAAGACTGATTTAAGTGGTGCTATTTTCGAGGGAGCTATGACAGAAGGAGTAATTTTAGAAGGAGCAAAAATGCCTGATGGAGCAACTATTTATGATGGTCGTGGTTTAGAATCATTTCAGCCCAGACCTATTTTTTCTCAACAAAGAGTTCAATGTTTGGGAGACCAAAAATAATATTAATAACTGAATTATTTCTCAAACTTTTTTCTTGATTTTTTCCTCTGACTTGTTTATTGGAATATAGTAATTCGCCCTAGTTTATTAACATTTTATCGTAGGGGTTTGGTCTCCAAACCCAAGCGAAAATAAAATAAAAATACCAAAAACCAATAGCTTTTTTACGAATCATTTCATATTGCTATATGTCTATCGATCACTCAACATCTACCAAAAATTTTCCAGTTAATTACAAGCAAATTGCAGCAGCAGCGAATCATTTATCTGCTGTAGCTCACCGCACACCTGTAATAACTTCAACAATGGTAAATAAATTGACAAATTGTGAAGTATTTTTCAAGTGTGAAAACTTCCAACGGACAGGTTCATTTAAGTTTAGAGGAGCCTACAATGCTTTATCTCAACTATCAGAAACCGAGAAACAATTGGGGGTATTAACCTATTCTTCTGGAAATCATGCTCAGGCGATCGCTCTAGCAGGAAAATTATTAAATATTCCCACAACTATTGTCATGCCAAATAATGCTCCAGAAGTTAAAAAATCTGCTACTCGTGGTTATGGAGCTGAGATAATTTTCTACGATATAAATGAAACAACTAGAGAAAAATTAGCTGAAGAAATTGCTGAAGAAAAAGGTTCAATAATTATTCCTCCTTACGACCATCCTGATATTATTGCCGGACAAGGTACGACCGCTTTAGAATTAATTGAAGAGGTAGGAAATTTGGATTTACTGTTAGTATGTTGTGGCGGAGGAGGTTTACTTTCAGGTTGCGCAGTTGCCACTAAAAATCTATTAAAAAACTGTCGAGTTGTGGGAGTTGAACCAAAAAATGCTGATGATGCAACTCGGTCTTTTTATTCAAAATCTTTGCAAACTGTACATAATCCTCATACTATTGCTGATGGTGCCAGAACACCCTATTTAGGTAAGTTAAATTTCCCATTAATTTTACATTATGTTGATGATATGGTGACAGTTTCGGAGGCAGAAATTTTAAGAACAATGTATTTTATCTGGGAGAGAATGAAGTTAGTAATAGAACCCACTGGAGCTTTAGCAGCAGCAGCTTTATTAGAAGGTATTGTTCAAGTTTCTGGTGTAAGAGTTGGGGTAATTATTAGTGGTGGAAATGTAGATTTAAAACAAATGGGAGAATTGTTTAATAAGATTTAGGTTGTAAGGTGTGAGAGAAAACAAATTGATGACCAATCTTATAAAATATAAGTAGATAATTACTGTGCCTAGCTTGCACAATTTAACAGGTGCTGTGTGGGGGTAGATAGATCAAGTAAAGGCTTTTTGCACAATTGGGCTAACTTAGGCTAGCTGCTGTTAGTTTACTTCATAAACCGACAATAGCCATAATGATAAATTATTAATTTTTGCTACTATTTATTAGTTTTTGTTGCTATTTAACATATATTTGGGTGAAATTATGACAAAATTAATATGTCAGGATTATAAAGTTACTCAGAGATATCTTAAGAGCACAACAAAAGATATCTGTTGCTAGTAACAAAACTTTATGGGAGCTTAATTATGGGAGTTAATCATAACGTTCCGTATTTTAATCAAGAGAATAACCTAATTGAAGGTTGGCGATCGTGTGGAGCTACAAGTGCTGCAATGTGTCTAAAATACTTTGGGGTTCCTGATTTAGGACCTCTGCCACAGTACGAAGATGATGTTAAAAAACGTTTTGATAGACTGGGAATATCACATGCGAGTCCAGGTGGAATCAGGAGCTTAATAGAGGGTTTAGGATTGAGAAATAATCTCACAATGAGAGGAAGTCTCTCAGATATTACTCGCGCTCTAGATTCTGGAGAAATCTGTATATTACATGGTTTTTGGACAATCCCTGGTCATATTTTAGTCATACGTGGCTACGATGACAGTGGTTATTTTTTTGTAAATGATCCACATGGAGAATGGTTTTACGAAGGCTATCGTGTAAATTCAGAATTCATAGAAGATAACAAAGGTGAAAACCAGCGATACAGTCGGAGACTAATATCCTCTGCTGGAAATGCATGGTCTTTGCGCCAAGCTCTAGATTTTTATGATACTTGGGGGACTAATGAGATCGAATCTACTGCAACAATGTGGCTGCATAGAATTTCTAGATAGATCTAGGTGTGTCAAATTAGAAAGTCTCTAAAAATTTGGCGTTGTCAGAAAAGAGGATGATTGAGAGAATGATCGAGTCTACAATTCAATCAAGGAAAAAGGCTATTTCGCTATAATTCATCTTTTCATCTGACAACGCCGTTCAAAGATAAAATCCGTAGCTATTGAGAGGGGATGATTCAGGATTCTGAAAATCATGCTGATGAAAATGTGTAAAGCTTTTTTGCCATTGATGAAAATAGCGCAAGAATAGTCTGATCAGGTTCCCATTTCCTGGGGAAATGCTACGCGAACAGAATGTAAGAGGTAGTACTAGACAGTCAAAAATCAAGAAAGGAAGTCAATCTTGACTTCCTTTTTTCCTCTTCCGGCACTCACCCCACCCGTGGTCTAATACCATAATGACGATACCGCAAATAATCTTGAATAATGCGGTTGTGGTCAAAACAGAGGTTTGTAGGAATTTGCCAAGGTTCAAATGTTGCTAAATTCTTGGCATCATCTGCTGCTTTTGGTTCCCCAGTCGCTGTAGCAATAAATACCACACTCATAGTATGTTGACGGGGGTCGCGCTCCGGGTCAGAATAAACATAAAATTGTTCAATTAATTCGACTTCTAAACTGGTTTCCTCTTTTGCTTCACGTCGCGCTGCAGTTTCGACAGACTCTCCATAGTCAACAAAACCACCAGGAATTGCCCAACCAAAAGGTTCATTTTGCCTTTCTATCAGTACAATAGGTCGTCCTGGTTGGTTAATTAATTCAATGATAATGTCAACAGTGGGAGTAGGGTTACGGTAGGCCATATTAATTTTTTAGAGACTATTCATTTTGAATTTTATCTGTCTTGATGTTAGTTGCCAAGCAGTAATATAGAACCCCTAACAGTATCTTTGCAAAAGTGAGGATTAGGAGACAGGAGACAGGAGACAGGAGACAGGAGACAGGAGGCGCGGAGGCGCGGAGGCGCGGAGGCGCGGAATCAGGAGTCAGAATTTCGGTGAAATAGAATAGGGAAAAAA